>NZ_JBHTRF010000010.1:0-180367 GCF_042796115.1 Kitasatospora sp. NPDC056446
CCCGCTCAGGGTTTTGTGGGGGGGGGGTTCCGGGACTCCCCCGCTGCGGTTTGTCCCCACCCTGTTTGGGGGCATGCGCCCCGGCCGTACCCCCCACTCCGCTCCCCGGTCGGCTGTGCCTGTCGGTCAGGGTGTCGTGCAGAACACCGAGGCGTTGAGGGTGCGGGGTCCTTCTGCCTGGTTCGTGCCCTGGACTGTCCAGCCCGTCGCAGTCGGGGCCGATCCGTTCAACAGGCCGTCGAGGCCGATGGCCCCGCCCCCGCCGGTCGGTACCTGCCCGGCGGGGCACTCCGCGTGGGCCGTTCCCACTGTTCCGGCCTCCAGCTTGGTGCTGCCCACCTTGAGGGTGGGCTGATTGTCGGAACAGATGGCGATCGCACGGACGTACGACAGAGGGGCGTCCGGGCTGTAGTCCGTGTACTTGGCCATTGCGAACCACGACCTGATGCTCGTCCAGTCCGACTCCATGATGAACGTCTTGGGGCCGGCCTGGACCCCACCGCCCACCACGAAGCGGGAGTTGCCGCAGCCGACCTCGGGCGCCGAGTTGAAGTCCCCGGGCTGGATGGAACTGTCCGGTCCGACGCTTTCGGTGATGCTGCTGTCCGTCGTGCAGATCACCCGGGGGTGCACCGTCTGCACCGCGTTGCTGCCGTTGTAGGCCCGCACCTGCCACCTGTTCCGCGCCGGGTCGGGTGCCGATTCCCTGAAGAAGACCGGGGCCAGGGGGTCGCTCTCGACGGCCGCGCCGCCCCCCGTGGGTGTCGTTCCCTGCGGGCAGTATGCCGTCGCCAGCCCCTCCCCGCCGGGGTAGAGGATGATCGGGTGGCCCGGCTCCTGGGTCACGGTGCGGGTCGTCGGCGTCCTGGTCCCGTCCGCCCGGGCGGACGGGACGGAGACGGGAAGTAGTGCGGCAAGAAGCACACTGGTCGCCAGTGCGGTGGCTCGGGAACGCCTCGTTCCGATCATTCCGACCTCCTCGTGGTCCGGTCGGAGGACAGGTGTTCCCCGCTGCACGACCGGGGAGAGTGGTGGTCGCCCGGATGCAGCCGGTCATTCACCCGTACGGAGAGGACGGCTTCGGCGGGGCCGTGCAGTGTGGCGCGACAGGAAGTCGGCCCGGCCGACTTCCCACTCCTCACCTCATCCTCAGGTGTCGCACGGGAAATGCGTCGCCCCGGCCCGCAGTGGCCCGTACGGTCGGGGTGTGAAGCTGCTCTCCGTCAATATCGGCAGGCCCCGGTCCAATCCGTGGAAGGGGCTCGGCCTCACGGGCATCGACAAGCGGCCCGTCACCGGCCCGGTGGCCGTTGTCGCCCCTGGCCGCAAGGGCACCGGCGAGGTCGGCCTCGCGGGCGACCGCGTCTACGACGTGAAGCACCACGGCGGGCCCGACCAGGCCGTCTACGCCTATGCCCGCGAGGACCTCGACCGGTGGGAGGCCGGGCTCGGCCGCCCGCTCGCGAACGGTGTCTTCGGGGAGAACCTCACGACCTCCGGGCTCGACGTCAACGGCGCCCTGGTCGGCGAGCGTTGGCGCGTCGGGCCGGACGTGGTCCTGGAGGTGTCGTGCCCGCGGATCCCCTGCGGGACGTTCCAGGGGTGGCTGGAGCGGGAGGGCTGGATCAAGGAGTTCACCCGGGCCGCGGTGCCGGGCGCCTATCTGCGGGTGGTCGAGCCGGGTGACATCCGGGCCGACGACCCCGTCGAGATCGTGTACCGGCCCGACCACGACGTGACCGTCGCGCTCGCGTTCCGGGCGTTCACGCTCGAACCGGACCTGCTGCCACGGCTGTTGGCCGCCGACGCGCTGCCCGAGGAGGGCAAGGAGGTGGCCCGCAGGCGCACGACCCGGTAGGCGGCCGGTTCAGGACCGGGTCAGGACCGGTTCAATGGGCACCGCGCCACGCCAGGCCACCACACGGCTCGCAGAGCCCGGGCCCAAGACCGAGGAGTCCACCGTGTCCCGTACACCGCAGGAGATCTTCCAGAGCTACGTCCACGCCGGCACCATCTCCCGGAACGCCGACGCCCTCGCCGAGAACTTCACCGAAGACGGCGTCTTCGAGGCGCCGTTGGTGCCCCCCGGTGGCGACTTCCCCAGCAGGCTGGTGGGCCGTGAGCAGATCCGGGACGCGATGGCGGCCTACTACGCGCGGCCGGTGGAGGCCGGGCGTTCGCCGAACTTCGAGAAGTCCGGCTACGTGCTGCACACCACCGCCGATCCCGAGGTGTTCATCGCCGAGATCGACACCGTCTTCGACGGCGACGGCGACGGCGACGGGGACGGCGGTGACGACGTGGCCGTCTCCCTCGTACAGATCTTCCGCATCCGCGACGGGAAGATCGCCCGACTGCGCGACTACTTCGCACCCGGGCTGGTGAGCAGCGACCGTCCGGAGTGACGGGTACGTCCGAGGCCGGGGCCCGGCAGCTGCCGCCGGTCAACTCCCCACGCCCGCGCTACCACGTGGGGGCGGGATCGGCGGCCGGTTCGGCGGGATCCGCCGAGCCGGCCGCTCCCCGCTCCTACGCTGCCGCCGTGACCATTCCTTCCGAACTCATCGGCAGCATCCCGCGCTCCTCCGAACTCCTGGGCGCGATCTCCTCGCACGCCGCCGGCACGATCGACGGCGCCGCTCTCGCGGAGGCCCGGCAGCGGGCCGTCCAGGACACCGTCCGGACGCTGGAGTCGCTGGGCTCCCCGGTCGTCACCGACGGCGACCAGGCCAAGCCGAGCGCTTTCACCTACCCGGTCGCCGGTGCCGGGAACGTGGCCGCCGACGGCGTCGTCATCCCGTACGCCGACGGGCACACCCGGCAGTTGCCCGTCCTGACCGCAGGTCCCTTCCGCTACCGGGCGAACGCCGAGCAGTACCTGCGGGCGGCCCAGAAGGTCGCGACCGTACCGGTGAAGCAGTCGGTCGTCGCGCCGTCGCTGCTCAGCCTGCTCTACCCGCCGGCCGGCCTCTCCGGGTACTCGCGCGAGCAGTTCCTGGACGACGTCGTGAGCGGCGCCGAGGCGGACATCCGGGGCTGCCTCGACGCGGGCGCGCACGTCGTGCAGCTCGACGTCACCGAGGCGCGGCTGGCGGTGAAGCTGGACCCGAGCGGCGGGGTCCTCGCGGACTTCGTCGAGCTCAACAACCGGGTGCTGTCCCGGTTCAGCCCGGCCGAGCGGGCCCGGATCGGCGTCCACACCGACCCCGGGAACGACCAGGGCTCCACCCACAGCCTCGATGTGGACTACGCCGAGCTGCTGCCCTCGTTCTTCCGGCTCCAGGCCGGCAACTTCTACCTCCAGCTGGCGAGCGAGTCCGACCCGGACCGTGTGCTCGCCGTCATCGCCGACCACCTCCCGGCCGAGGCACGGGTCTTCGTCGGGGTGACCGACCCGGTCGACCCCCGGGTGGAGACCCCCGAGGAGGTGCGCGACCGGGTCCTGGGCGCCGCGCGCCACCTGCCGGCCGAGCGGCTGGGCACCTGCGACGACAGCGGCTTCGCGCCGTTCGCCGACGACCGGTCGATCTCCCGCGACTCGGCCTTCGCCAAGATCAGGGCCCGTCTGGAGGGCACGGCGATGGCCGCCGAACAGCTGGGCCTCTGACGGGCCTCCGAGCTGCCGACCGTCCCTGACTCCGCGCGCGGGAAGTCGGCCCGGCCGACTTCCCGCTCCGCCCGGCCGCGTCGGCGCAGGAAATCCAGGTGCCCCGGCCGCCACTCGTCCCTACGCTTCCCGCCATGGACAGCACCGGGGCCGAGCGGCTCCTGAACGTCGTGGATGTCGAGGCCACCTGCTGGGCCCGCGGCCAACCGGCGGGCGAGGTCAGCGAGATCATCGAGATCGGGCTGACCGTCGTCGACCTGGCCACCGCGGAGCGCCTCTCCCGGCACCGGATCCTGGTGCGTCCCGCCCGGTCCACGGTCAGCGAGTTCTGCACGGAGCTGACCGGCCTCACGCAGGACGAGGTGGACGCAGGGGTCGGCTTCGCCGAAGCGTGCCGGCTGCTGGCGGTCGAACACCACGCCGGGTCCCGCCCGTGGGCCAGTTGGGGCGACTACGACCGCAACCAGTTCACCCGGCAGTGCCAGGCCACCGGGACGCCCTACCCCTTCGGCCGGCACCACACCAACGCCAAGGCGGCCTTCACCGAGGCGTACGGCCTGCGCAAACGCCCTGGCATGGCGCGGGCCCTGGAGATCGCCGGGCGGCGGCTCGAAGGCCGTCACCACAGCGGTGAGGACGACGCCTGGAACATCGCCGCCCTCGTCCTCCACCTGACCGAGCGGGGCGTCTGGCCGGATCCGTGCTGACTCAGCCTGGCATCCCTCCACACGCGGAGGCCGGGCGGCAGACCCGGGCCAAGGACGCGCAGATGCCCTTCGCGGACGATGACGGCAAGACGCTCGGCGAGGTCCAGTACGCCTACGACATCGCCCAGAACTGGCCGGCCGCCGAGTAGGCCGGCTGACGCGACTCCTCACTTCCCCTCGCCAAGGGCCGGCACCCGCCCCGCCCTTGGCGAGGCGGCCGGTCACGGCCTCCTCCGCGGACCGGATCAGTTGGGACGGTCCGAGCCGGTGGCGGACCGCGGTCGATACTGTGGTCCTGGACGAGGGGGGACAAGTTGTCGCTGGTGAAGAAGGGTTCGCGTCTGATCACCGTCGACGGTGTGGTGTACCGGTGGCGGGTGATCGGCAGTGTCCGCTGCTGTGTCCCGTGCGGCAACGGCGTGTCGGATTTCGCGGTCCAACGGGTCGGCCGGAGGAGCGCGGTGCTCCTGGCCGGCACGTCGGCGTTCCCGGTCGTGCCGTCCGTCGTCGAGGCGGGAGTCCGCGCGGCGCTCGGTCGGGGATGGCGATCCATGGAGACCGGACCCGCCTTCTCCCTGGGGGAGTTGGTGTAGAGCCGAGGTCACAGCCCCGGTGCTCGGCAGGTGGCCGTGGTCCGGGGGTCCGCGGCCCGTGGGCGGGGACCTGTCGGAGCCGGCTTCTACGATCCCGGGCATGGACATCGACGCATGGTGGGGCATCATCGGGCAGGCGCGGGCGGCGGTCGGGGACCGGGCCGACGACCGGGATTCGCCCGACGACCCGCTGCCCGGAGCGCTGGTCGACGTACTCGCGGTGCTGGAACCGGCCGACATCATCGACTTCTACGTGAAGCACATCGAGGTGACCGACGCCGCGGAGCGGTATCCGCTGATGTGGGCCTCCTTCCTGATCGAGGGCAGCGTCTCGGGCGACGGTTTCATGGACTTCCGCGACGGGCTGGCCCTGCTCGGACGGGAGACGTTCAGCCGTGCGGTGGCCGATCCCGACTCCCTGGCCGATCTGCCGGTGGTCGTCAGGATGAGCCGCGACGAGGGCGGCTGGATCGGTTTCGAGGCGTTGAGCCTCCCGATCACGGACGCCTACCGGAGGGTCCGGGGCGAGACCGACACGCTCAGGGCGGCGGTGGAGGCCGCGATCGACGGTATGACGCGTCCCGAACGCCCGGGTGGTGGTACCTGGGATCCGGAGGACGACGACGCGATGCGGCTCCACCTTCCCCGCCTCGCGGCACTGTTCCTGGACTGACGGGGCGGTTCCGGGGGTGCCGGTTCCCGAGGCGCCGGTTCCCGGGGTGCTCGCCAACTCGCCTTTTCTCGCTCGGAGTTGCGTGGCCGGCGGCGGTTCGTTCGGCCCATGACAGGCCATCCAGGCCATTCGGCGGCCGGTTGTGGACAGGGAGGGGCCCTCCTGGGGGAATCCGGTACTCCGTTCGTGATGGCCTGCCACACTGCCCGACAAGAACGATGTGACATGTCACAGTGCTCTCGGCGTCCGTCGGGAGCGCCGAATGAGGGAGGGACCCCTTGAAACGCTTCTCCGCCGTGCTCGCCGGTACCGCCGCCCTGGCGGCACTGACCGGCGCCCAGGCCGCCACCGCCTACGCCGCCACCGCGGCGACTGCCTCCGCATCTGCCTCCGCGACCGGCTCCGTGGCCGGACCGGTGGGCACCACCGTCTGCGGGAGCCCGGGTGCGCCGAACTACGTCACGACCCGGGCCTGTATCACCGTCAACGGCAACCAGGTGTACGCGTCCGGGCGCGCCACGCCGACCAGCCCGACCTGGCAGGACCAGCAGGTCTCCTTCCGGCTGACCAGTACCGGCATCACCAGCCCGCCGTTCGCCACCGTCACCCCGACCGTCCTGATCCCGGCCGGCGGGGCCGAGGTCGGCGGCATCACGGGCACTGTGCCCTGCGGCACGACGGTGAGCGCCACGTTCAGTGTGGAGCAGCCCGGCTGGTCGCCGTCGACCGCGACCGTGTCGACCGTCGTGAGCTGCTGACGGCGGCGCACGACAACCTGCCCGACCTGGCGTGATCCGTCCGCCTCCTCCTCGGTGACCAGCCGCGATCGGCTCGCGCGGGGGAGGCGGACGGGCCGCCGGGAGGAGGCGGGCCGGGGGCGTGCTCCGCGACGGTGGACGCATGCTGAAGAACATTCCGGTGGGCGACACCGAGCGCCCCGTGCCCCGCTGGGCCCTGCGGCTCGCCAAGGCCCTCCCGTTCATCCTGCTGCCGCACTGCCTGTGGCGGCTGCCGTTCGCGTTCGACTTCCGGATGGGCACCGTCGACCCGGCCGCCGGGCCGTACGTCTGGTGGGCCGGCCCGTACGTCTTCGGGCTGAGCGTGGTCACCGAGGCGCTGACCGTCCTCACCCTGGGGCTGGTCAGCGGCTGGGGCGAGGTCTTCCCGCGCTGGGTGCCGTTCCTGCGCGGACGCCGGGTGCCGCCGCTCGCGGCGGTGGTCCCGGCCGTGCTCGGGGGCCTGGTCCTGGTCGCCCTGTTCGGCGGCATGCCCCTCTCCTGGTTGGGTGTGCTGGAGGAGGTCGGGTACAGCAACGGCTGGTGGGCGGTGCTGGGCCGCGTCTGCACCTCGACGGCGGTCCTCTGGGGTCCCGCCACCCTGGCGCTCGCCTGGGCCTACCACCGCAGGCGGCGCCCGGCCGCTGCCTGACGGGGGCGGGTGCGCGGGTGCCCGCTCCGGTGCCTGCGCGGGAAGTCGGAGCGGCCGACTTCCCGCGTAGCCCGGGCAGCCCGCGCGGCCCGGGCAGCCGGGGCAGCCGCGTCAGTGGGTGCGGTAGTAGTCGGCGACGGTGTGGAAGGCGGGCTTGGGGTCCCAAGGGACGCCGGGGTAGGTGGTGCCGAGGCGGTCCTCGTACGTCCGGACGATGCCGTAGGAGGCGCGGTCGAGGTCGTCGCGCGGGTCGCCGTCCGGGCGGTGGACGTGGTCGTAGAGGGCCAGGGTGAAGACGAAGGTGGCGTCGATGCCGCCGGTGTCGAAGGCCTCCAGCAGTTCGCGCAGGTAGGCGGCCTGCCCGGGTTCGTCGCGCGGGTGGTCGCCGTTCAGGCGGACCGGGCCGTCGGCGGCGTACTCGACGACGTCCAGGCCGAGGGCGCCCCGGTCGCCGGCGCCCCGGTAGGTGGCGGAGCCGAACTCGGTGACGGCGACCGGCTTTCCGTCGCCCCGGGCGGCCAGGTCGCGGACGCCGTCGGCGAACCGGTCGGCGGTCCCGGCGGAGCGGTAGAGGTCCAGGGAGACCAGGTCGAAGGGCGTCCAGTCGACGCGTTCCAGCGGTACGGCGGCGTAGGTGACGCGCCCGCCGAAGCGTTCGCGGACGGCGGCGACCGCTTCGCCCAGGAAGGCGTTGACCCGGCCGCTGACCGCCCCGAGGTGCTCGCGCACCAGCTCGGGCCGGGCGAGCAGGGCGACGCGCTCGTCCGTGGTGTCGCCAGGCAGGAAGCCGGGGTTCATCAGGCTGAGCTCGGCGCCGGCGACGAACACGACCTCGGCCCCGCGCAGGCGCAGCCGCTCCGCGCGTTCGGCGCAGTCGGTGAGCAGGCGCAGCATCCCGTCGGTGGTGAGTTCCAGCGGGTAGGGCGAGAACCAGACCTCCAGGCCGAGGCCGGCGGCTGTTCCGGCGGCGAGTTCGATCCGGTCGGGGTCGCCGCCCATGACGCGGACGGCGGTGCAGTGCAGCTCGTCGCGGATGATCCGCAGCTCGCGTTCGACGACCTCGGGATCGAAGGAGGTCCGGGAGTACGTTCCGTTCTTGACGAAACCGGTGTCATAGCTGATTCCCTTGGTGCGCAAGGTCTGCTGCCTTTCAGGCGATCCGAACTTACGGTACGCCAAGTACCCTAGTTGCCGAGGTTCGGACCTGGCAAGAAGGATGGGGGCAGTACGGGCGGCAGCGGCGGGCGGAGTGTGGGCATGGCCGGGCAGACGCGACGGCGCGGGGCGGCACTGGAGGAGGCGATCCTCGGCGCGGCGGTCGCCGAGCTCACCGAGTCCGGGTACGCCGGGCTGACCATGGACAAGGTCGCCGCCCGCGCCGGCACCAACAAGAACGCCATCTACCGGCGCTGGCCCAACCGGCTGGCGCTCGGCCTCGCCGGCTACAAGCAGCTCGCCAAGACCGCCCCGCTCCCCGACACCGGCGAACTGCGCGGCGACGTCCTGGAGTTGCTGCGCCAGGCGAACCGGCACTGGAGCTCCCCGCTCGGTGCGATCCTGCGCGAGCTGCTGGCCGCGGCCGGTGGTGCGACCGAGTTCCTGGCGCAGTTGCAGGACCAGTCCGGCGACGCCGCGGCCGCGCCCTGGCTCACCGTCCTGGGGCGCGCCGTCGCCCGGGGCGAGGCGGTCCCCGAGGTGCTGCACCCCAGGGCCGCGACGGTGGCGGTGGTGCTGCTGCGCAACGAGTTCGTGGCGCGCGGGGTGCCGACCGCGCCGGACGACGTCCTGGTGGAGATCGTGGACGAGGTCTACCTGCCGCTGGTGCGCGGGCGGGGTCTGGCGGCCTCCGCGGGCTGAGGGGCCGCTGCCGCCCCCGTCGGCCGGGTCGGCCGCGCCGAGGACGTCGCCCGGGCGATCCACCTGGTCGCCGCCAACACCTTCGTCACGGGTGTGGTGTTCGACTGCACCGGCGGGGCCAACCTGCCCACCGGGCGCTGATCCCGCCGTACGGCCCGGCCCGGGGGCGGCGGAACCGCCCCCGGGCCGGGCCGTTGTCAGTGCCGGTGCTTATGGTTCGCCCATGAACGTTCCCGACCTGATCCCGATCCGGCACGAGCCGTTCGGGCGCACCCGAACCATCGGCCGCCGGCGGGGCGGCTGCTTCCTCGCCTCCGCCACGGGCGTGGCCGGCCGGCCCGAGTGCTACGCCGTGCTGCACCGGTTCGACGAGGCCGGGCAGCACCTCGACTCCCGGATCGAGTCCGCCGCCGGGATAGCCGAGGCCCGCCGGGTGCTGGCCGGGTGGCTCGACGCCCTGCCCGGCCGGGAGTACGGGGACGTCGCGGTCGCGCCGTTCGAGGTCCGGGTCGACGGGGTGCTGTTCGGGCTGGTCGTGGAGGAGGACGACGAGGTGGAGGAGGACGAGGAGGACTACCGCTTCACCGCCGAGCTCTACCCCGACCAGCTGGGCTTCCACGCCCCCTGGGACGGCTGCTACGACACCTGATCCGTCACCACTCCGCCACCCGGTAGTCCTTCAGGAACACCCCCGACACCGGGTGCCCCGCCTCGCCCCGGACGATCGGGTCGTAGACGCGGGCCGCGCCGTCCACGATGTCCAGCGGCGTGCGGAAGCCCTGCTCGGCCAGGCGGGTCTTCTTGGGCGCCGGGTTCTCGTCGGTGATCCAGCCGGTGTCGACGGCGCACATGTGCACGCCCCGGGGGGCGAGTTCGGCGGCGCTGGTGCGGGTGAGCATGTTGAGCGCGGCCTTCGCCATGTTGGTGTGCGGGTGCCGGGCGGTCTTGTTGCGGACGGCGAACCGGCCCTCCACCGCCGTGACGTTGACGATGTAGCGGGCGGGGTGCGGGGAGGCGAGCAGCAGCGGCAGCAGCCGGTCGCAGAGCAGAGTCGGGGCCAGGGCGTTGACCAGTTGGGTCTCCAGGAGTTCCGCCGGGTCCAGCGAACCGAGCCGGGCGGACCAGGAGTTGGCGGGCGCGGAGTCGGGCAGCAGTCCGGCCTCGTCCGTCAGGTCGAGCAGCGAGCCGACCCCGGACAGCGAGCCGACCCCGGACGGGAGTCGCGGCAGCCCGGAGAGCGGCCCGGTGGGCGGCCCGGTGAGCCCACCGGACGGCGGCCCGGCGAGCGGCCGGAAGCCCGGGGCGTGGCTGATCGCCCGGCGGTCGGCTGCGGGCAGTGCGTCCTGCTCGGCGGCGGCCAGCAGGGCGTACGACTCCGGTGGCCGGCGCAGGGTCTGGGCCGCGTTGTTGACGAGGATGTCGAGCGGGCGCCCGTCGGCGCGCAGCCGGTCGGTCAGGCCGATGACCTGGCGCGGGTCGCGGAGGTCGATGCCGACGACGGTGAGCCGGTCCCACCACCCCTCGCTGCCCTCGGCGGCCCGGAACCGGCGCACGGTGTCCTGCGGGAAGCGGCTGGTGACGACCAGCTCGGCGCCGTCGCGCAACATCATCAGGGCGAGCCGGAAACCGATCTTCACCCGCCCGCCGGTGAGCAGGGCGCGGCGTCCGCGCAGGTCGGTGGACAGGTCCCGGCGGGTGGTGTTGTCGGCCGAGCAGCCCGGGCAGAGCATGTGGTAGAAGCCGTCGACCCGGCGGTAGGACTGTTTGCAGACATAGCACTTGCGCGGTATCCGCAGCTCGCCGACCGGCCCGTTCGCGGGAGCGAGCGGCGCGTCCTCGCGGCGCTGTCGGTCGCCGGTCGCGGTGGCGGCGAGCAGTTCGGCGTCGGCGTCGCGGAGGGCCTGCCGGGCCTCCTGGCGGCGGCGCTTGCGGCTCTCCATCACGAAGGAGCTGAGCTGCCGTTCGGCGTGCAGCCGGGTGCGGTCGTGCGCGGGGAGCGCTCGCAGGCGGCCGAGGGTGCGGCTGAACGCGGCGAGTTCCTCGGGGCCGGGCGCGTCGTGGCGGGGTGCGTCGTGGCGGGGCGCGTCGGGGGCGGGGCTGCCGGCGGCGGGGCCTTCGGCACACGCGGCGCCGCCCGCCGGTGCCGCCGTGGTGATGGTGATCAGCTGGTGGTGGTCGTCCCGGACCGTCATGTCCGCCCCTTCGTGCCGTACACGTGGGACGGACAGTAGCCGACGGTCCGGGACGATGAGATGCCAATTTCCGCCGGTCACTCGGCCGCAAGGGCGGACGGGCGGCACACGCGGGTCCGAGCCGGACGCCGGACCGCCGGACCGCCGGAACGCCGAAGTGCCGGCGGCCCTCAGGACCACCGGCACCCCGGACCGGACGACCTGCCGGTCAGCCCGCGTACTGGCTGAACAGCTTCGCGAACTCGTACGGCTGCTGCGGGATGTTGGTGCACTTGGCGAGCGACCCGCCGGTGCAGGCGTTGGCGTCCCGGGTGGCGTCCCAGAAGGCGAGCAGGCCGAGGTGGTTCTGCTTGGCGAAGGCCACCAACTGCTGGGCGGCGGCCTGGTTGTAGATCTGGTGGTCGTCGTTCTCGCCGATCATCGGGGTGACGCCGACCATGGCCCACAGCTGGGCGTCGGTCTTCGCCGGGTAGAGCGCCTTGAGCTGGCCGAACAGGGCCTGGGCGGCCTGGACGGCGGCGTTGCCGTAGTCGGTCCCGGCCCGGTAGTAGTCCATCGCCATGATGTTCACCAGGTCGGTGGTGACCCCGGCGTCGCGGGCGGACTTGACGATGGCGACGCCCTCGGCGGTCAGGCCCTCGGGCAGCACGGGCAGGGTGAAGGAGACCTTGAGGCCGGGGTGGGCCTGCTGGAGCTTGGCGAGCGCGGCGGAGCGGCGGTCGTTGGCGGCGGTGTCGGCGATCGCCGCGCCCTCGATGTCGAAGTCCACGTAGCGCAGGTTGTAGGCGCTCACCACGGCGTCGTACTCGGCGAACAGCGAGTCCACCGAGGTGCAGGCGGCGGCGAGTTCGGTGCCGCTGGCGCCGCCGAAGGAGACCTTGACGTCGCCGCCGGCCGCGCGCAGCGCGTCCACCTGGTCCTTGGCCCAGCCGGTGCGCGGGTCGTAGGCGTTGAACCAGCTCGCCTTGCAGCCGACGCCGGTGACGAAGCCCATGGTGTAGCCCTTGAGGTTGCCGGCCTTGGCCAGGTCGGGCATCGAGGGGGTGGGCCAGGCGCCCATGTCGATGTACGGGGCGACCGGGAGCGCGACGTTCGGCGCCGGGGTGGTCGGGCCGCCGGTGGGCGTGCCGGTCGGGGTCCCGGTCGGCGTGCCCGAGGTGGGCGGCGCGGTGGTGGGGCCGCCGCCGCCGGGGCCGGTCAGCGTGATGTCGTCGGCGAGGTAGCCGCCCTGTCCGTACCAGCCGTGCAGGTACACCGTGACGCTGGTGGTGGCCGCGCCGGTGGTGAACGTGGTGGACAGCTGCTGCCAGTTGGGGCCGCCGACGGTCCAGGTCGCCGGGTCGGTGACACCGCTGCCGGTGGCGCCGAGGTACACGTACTGGCCCTGCACCCAGGCGCTGAGGCTGTACGTGGTGTTGGGCTGGACGCTGACGGTCTGGCCGCACTGCGCGGTGTCACTGGCGCTCACCGCCCCCTTCAGCGCGTACGTCCCGCTGTGCGCACCCGAGTTGACGACGCTCCCGGTGCCGGCGGAACAGCTCCAGGGGCTGAGCGCACCGCTCTCCAGGCCGCCGTTGGCGAGCAGGTTGCCGTCGGCGGCACCGGCGTTCCCGGCCAGGACGGCCAGGCTTCCAGCGGCCAGCGCGGTGGCGGCGGCGAAGCTCAGCAGGGTGGTCCGGGTGGCGGGCCGGCGGTGCGTGGGGGCGTGCTGGGGCGCGCTGGGCATGGGGGTGCCTCTCGGGACGTGGTGGCCGCCCGCGCCGCGAGGGGGGAGACACGGGGCGGGCGGCGGCCTTGGGTGGTCCGGTGCGGGGGAGCGCGGTGCTGAGCATCAAACTGGACTAGACCAGCTGTGCACGTCAAGCACTTCCCGGCACCTGACGCCTCACCGGGGGCAGGTTTTAGGAACGGTTAAGACGGGGTCCCGCGCGGGTCCCGCGCGGGGTCGGAGCGAGGGCGGACGGGCGGCGGGCGGGGCTCCGGGGGCTCAGTCGCAGCACGGCTTGCACTCCTTGACCTGCACGTTGTCGATCACCGGACCGTACGGCCCGGCCACGGTGCTGACGAAGCTCAGCGTGGTGCCGGAGTTCTGTGCGACGAAGCTGAACTGCCGCCCCACGTAGCCCATCGCGGCCATCGTCTTGCCGGTGATGTCGAAGGTGAAGTCCTGGAAGTTCTGGCCGTCGATCCGCACCCGGCCGGTCCGCAGGACGGGACCGCCCGCCGGGTTCCCGGCCAGCGCGTACGTCACCGAGTAGGTGGTGCCGGGGACGGTGGCGAAGGTCTGGGCGATGGTGCCGCTGTCGGCGCCGTTGAGGTCCACCGACTGGTCGCCCTCGGCGGCCTGCCAGAAGCCCGCGCCGATCAGGTCGACGCTGCCGCTGACGACCCGCCACGGGCCGATCACCTGACCGGCGTTGTACTCGGTGAAGGAGTTCGCCGCGACCTTGGGCGACTCGAAGCTGCCGTCGTCGAAGCGGCTGAGGGCGCGGTTGCCGCCGGCGGCCTGGGCCGGGACGGCGAGCGCGGTGGCGGCGGCGGTGGCCGCGAGCAGGGTGGCGGCGATGACGCGGGTGCGCGAGAGCTGCATGGGTTCCTCCCCGATGGGCTGTGGACTGACGAGCCGTGGGCCGACGGTCCGTTGGACCGAAGAGCCGATGATCGGCTGTGTGCAGAGCGTCGACCGTCCCGGTGAGCCCTGCCAAGACCGGACGGTCGGCGTCCGGGGGTGCGGAGGTCCGTGGGTGTGCTCTCGCGCGCCGGTTTGACGAGGGGTACCGGGGGTGGCCGGGAGGAAGGCCCGGGGCCGGGGCCGACGGGCCGACGGCCGGGTCCTGCGGCCCGGTGGTGAGACCGGAAGCGCACGCCCCGGCTGCACCCCTGCGGCAGGCCGATGACCATACGAACCGAACGGGCTCGGCCCGAACCGGCTCGGCCCGAACGGGCTTGACCCGAACGGGCTTGACCTTGAGTGCACTCCAAGGGGGAAGCTGAGGGAGTCGATCAAGCACCACCACGGACACCACGATGGGAGCACCACCATGCGCAACGCCCCGTTCGGTACGAGCGGCCCCGAGATCGGCGTCGTCGGCCTCGGCTGCATGGGTATGACCTGGGCCTACGACGTGCGGAGCCGGGACGACGAGAACTCCGTCCGGGTGATCCGGCAGGCCCTGGACCTCGGCGTCGGCCTGATCGACACCGCCGACATGTACGGCCCTTACACCAACGAGGAGGTCGTCGGCGCGGCCCTGGCCGGCCCGTACCGGGAGCGCGCCTTCCTGGCCACCAAGGTGGGCATCGTCCCGGGCGGCGGGGGCCAGCAGGAGTGCAACGGCCGGCCCGAGCACGTGCGCCGCTCGATCGACGAGAGCCTGCGTCGCCTGGGCACCGACCACGTCGACCTCTACCAGCTGCACCGGGTCGACCCGGAGGTCCCGATCGAGGAGACCTGGGGCGCGTTCGCCGAGGTCGTCGCGGCGGGCAAGGCCCGGAGCATCGGCCTCTCCGAGGTGACCGTGGCGGAGATCGAGCGGGCGCAGGCGGTGCACCCGGTGGCCTCCGTGCAGAACGAGCTGTCGCTGTGGACCCGGGACGCGCTGGCCGAGGTGCTGCCTTACACGGAGGAGCAGGGCATCGCGCTGCTGCCGTTCTCGCCGCTCGGCCGGGGCTTTCTGACCGGCAGCATCGCCTCCTTCGACGAGCTGCCCGCCGACGACTTCCGCCGCCGGCTGCCGCGCTTCCAGCAGGACGCGCTGAAGGCGAACCTGGACCTGGTCGGGAAGGTCCGCGCGGTCGCCGAGCGGGTCGGCGCCACGCCCGCGCAGGTGGCGCTGGCCTGGGTGCTGGCGCAGGGGCGGTACGTCTTCCCGATCCCGGGCACCCGCACGCCGCGCTACCTGGCGGACAACGTGGGCGCGGCCGGGGTCGTGCTCTCGGCCGCCGACCTCGCCGAGCTGGACGCGCTGCCGGCGCCGACCGGCGGGCGCTACTGACCTGCCGGCCGTTTCCCCGGCTGTCCCCGGGCGTTACCGGCCGTCCGGAGCGCTGCCGGCCGTCCGGTCTCGGCCGGGGCGCTGCCGGCCGTCCGGGGCCGCTGCTGCGCGCAGGGCGCTACCGGCCCGTCCCGGCGGTCCCGGGCCGCTCCCTCACCCACACCAGCTGCCGCCCGGTCTCGGCCGGAGCCCGGACGGCGGCCGGGGCGATCCGTTCCAGCCGGTAGCCGAGCTTGCGCGGGACGGCCGCGCTGGCGGCGTTCGCCCGGTCGCAGCGGATCTCCACCCGGGTGATCCCGGGCAGGGCCAGGGCGGCCTCGGTCAGCGCCCCGGTCGCGGCGGTGGCGATGCCGCGGCCGACGTGCCCGGCGGCGACCCAGTAGCCGAGCTCCAGCGCGCCCGGGCCGATCCGCCCGTGCAGGCCGAAGGCGCCGATCACACCGCCGGGCTCGGCGTCCAGGCCGGCCAGGTACATGAAGTCGGTGCCGGCCTCCCAGGCGGCCGAGCCGGCCCGGGTGAGTTCGGCGGTGCGCGCCCGGCTGGGGGCTTCGGCCGCCCACTCCATCCAGGGCCGCAGGTGGTCCAGGTTGGCGCGGACGGCCCGGTTCAGCGCCGCGGAGTGGGTGCTGCTGCGGCGGCGCAGCCAGAGGCCGCCGGGCAGCCGCAGCCGTTCGGGCGGCCGCCCGGCGGTCACCTCCGCGGAGGACTCCGGGGGCGTGTCCGTCGCCGTCTCCGCCGCCGTCCGCGCCCCTGCCGCCGGGACGCGGTCACAGGAGCATGACTGTGGGTGGCTCATGACGGCGATTATGTCCTTGGCCCGGACCCGTCACCACGCGATTTCCCCGCCGGCGGGGCGTGCGCGGCCACGGCCCCGGCGGGTCAGAGCCGGACCATCACCTCGTCGAGCTCCTTGCGCCGCAGATCCGGTACGCGCGCGCCCTCGGCCGGGTAGCCGACCGGGATCACGTACGCCGCGCGCTCCTCGGCCGGGCGGTCGCACACCTCGTTGAGGAACTTCATCGGGCTCGGTGTGTGGGTCAGGGTGGCCAGCCCGGCCTGGTGCAGCGAGGCCAGCAGCAGGCCGACGGCGATCCCGACCGACTCCTTGGTGTAGTAGGGGCGCGGCGAGTCGGGCCCCTTGTGCACCTCGAACACCACGATCACGGCCGGCGCGTCCTCCAGGAACGGCTTGCGCCAGTCGGTGCCGATCGGCGCCAGCGCCGCCAGCCACTCCTCCGACGCCCGGTGGCCGTAGAACTCGCGCTCCTCGGCCTCGGCGGCCTCGCGCAGCCGCCGCTTGCGCTCCGGGTCGGTGATCACCACGAACCGCCAGGGCTGGACGTGGGCGCCGCTGGGCGCGGTGCTCGCGGTCCGGACCGCCCATTCGACGACCCCGTCGGGGATCGGGCGGGTGGTGTAGTCCCGGACGGTCCGGCGCTGCGCCATCACGTCGTGGAAGGACCTGCTGCGGGCCTCGGCCTCGTGGGCGGGCACCGTCATGGGGGTGAGCGGGACGGTCGGATGGGACGTCTCCGCCACGGCGCCGTTCGCGCCGTTCGCGCTGTCAACATCTGTACGGTCAACCATGGCGCACAGCACAGCACATGACGGCCCCTCCGGGAAGAGGTCGAGACCAATTCCCGGAGGGGCTGATCACCGGGCCGATCACCGGGCCGGTCGGGCCGGTCGGGCCAGCGGCTACAGCTCGTGCACCCGCCCGTCCCGGACCTCTATCCGCCGGTTCACCGCGACGGTGTCCAGCATCCGCCGGTCGTGGGTGACCAGCAGCAGGGTGCCGGTGTACGAGCCGAGCGCGGACTCCAACTGCTCGATCGCGGGCAGGTCCAGGTGGTTGGTGGGCTCGTCCAGCACCAGCAGGTTCACCCCGCGGGCCTGCAGCAGCGCCAGCGCGGCCCGGGTGCGCTCGCCGGGGGAGAGGGTGTCGGCAGGGCGCATCACGTGCACCGCCTTGAGGCCGAACTTGGCGAGCAGGGTGCGCACGTCCTCCGGCGACAGCTCCGGGACGGCGGCGGCGAAGGCGTCCGCCAGCGGCTCCCCGCCGAGGAACAGGCCGCGCGCCTGGTCCACCTCGCCGACCACCACGCCCGAGCCCAACGAGGCGCTGCCGCCGTCGAGTTCGAGCCGGCCCAGCAGGGCCGCCAGCAGCGTGGACTTGCCCGCGCCGTTGGCCCCGGTGATGGCGACCCGGTCGGCCCAGTCGATCTGCAGGTCCACCGGGCCGAAGGCGAAGCCGCCGCGCCGGGCGGTGGCCCCGCGCAGGGTGGCGACCACCGAGCCGGAGCGCGGCGCGGCGGCGATCTCCATCCGCAGCTCCCACTCCTTGCGGGGCTCCTCGACCACGTCCAGCCGCTCGATCATCCGCTGGGTCTGCCGGGCCTTGGAGGCCTGCTTCTCGGTGGACTCGGAGCGCATCGCGCGTCCGATCTTGTCGTTGTCGGAGGACTTGCGGCGGGCGTTGCGCACGCCGTGCTCCATCCAGCCGCGCTGCATCCGGGCGCGGGCCTCCAGCCCGGCCTTGGTGTCGGCGTACTCGTCGTACTCCTCCCGGGCGTGCCGGCGGGAGACCGCCCGCTCCTCCAGGTACGCCTCGTAGCCGCCGCCGTACAGGTTGACCTGCTGCTGGTGCAGGTCCAGCTCCAGCACCTTGGTCACGGTGCGGGCCAGGAACTCGCGGTCGTGGCTGATCAGCACGGTGCCGGCGCGCAGGCCCTTGACGAAGGACTCCAGCCGCTCCAGGCCGTCCAGGTCGAGGTCGTTGGTGGGCTCGTCCAGCAGGAAGACGTCGTAGCGGGAGAGCAGCAGCGAGGCCAGGCCGGCCCGGGCGGCCTGGCCGCCGGAGAGCGCCGTCATCGGCAGGTCCAGGGAGACCTTCAGGCCGAGCGAGTCGGCGACCTCCTCGGCGCGCTCCTCCAGGTCGGCGCCGCCGAGCTCCAGCCAGCGGTCCAGGCTCGCCGCGTACGCGTCGTCGGCGCCCGGCCGGCCCTCGACCAGGCCCTCGGTGGCCTCGTCCAGCGCGGTCTGGGCGTCCGCCACGCCGGTGCGGCGGGCCAGGAAGTCCCGGACCGACTCGCCCTCGCGGCGCTCCGGCTCCTGGGGGAGGTGGCCGATGTTGGCACTGGCCGGGCTCAGCCGCAGCGAGCCGCCCTCGGGGGTGTCCAGGCCCGCCAGCAGCCGCAGCAGGGTCGACTTGCCGGCGCCGTTCACCCCGACCAGGCCGATCACGTCGCCGGGGGCGATGACCAGGTCCAGGCCGGTGAAGAGGGTGCGTTCGCCGTGGCCGGCGCTGAGGTCCTTGACTACGAGTGTCGCGCTCATGATGGGGCCGATTGTAGGAGGAGCGGGGCCCGGGCCGGAAAAGACGGGGCACGGCGGCCCCGGCGTTCCCGGCCCCCGGCGTTCCGGTCGGGCGCCGGAAACGCCCGGGGGCCGCGGCTGTGGCAGCCGCGGCCCCCGGGGAGCAGTGGGGGAGGTCACTCCCCGTGGATCACTTGGCCTTCTTCGAGAAGTACTCGAACATGTGCTGGGCCACGTCCTCCAGGTACGGACCGGCCTCGTAGGTGTTCGCGCCGTTGCCGATCGAGGTGTCGCTGACCAGGGCCGGCTTGCCGTCCTTGGTCGCGTACCAGCCGCCGCCGCTGCTGCCGCCGGTCATGTTGCAGCCGATCAGCAGCATCGCCGGGCGGCTCGGGTCGCCGGTCTTCCTGGACGGCTTGCCGCCGTCGCAGTGCTCCAGCTCGACGCCGTCGAAGGGCTTGCCCTCCGGGAAGCCGTAGTTGGCGACGGAGGCCAGCTGGTCGCGCGGGGCGTTGAACCACAGCGGCACCGAGCCGCCGACGGTCTCCTCCAGCGACTTGCCGTTCGGGTCCGGGTTGGCGACCTTGATGATGCCGAAGTCGTACTGGCTCCACGGGCCGCCGTGCTCCGGGTCGGCCTCGGCGGTCCACTGCGGCGAGACCATGCCGGCGGTCGCGCCCCACTCGCCGTACGGCTCCGCGTCGTCCAGCTTGGACTTCTGCTTGTTGCCGTTGCTCAGCACGCCGTTGCTGTTGAAGGCCGGGGCGAAGGTGATGTCGGTGTAGTACTTGTTGCCCTTGCCGCCGTGCAGGCAGTGGCTCGCGGTCCACACCAGGTTGCTCTTGCCGGGGTTGGCCGGGTCGGAGACGACGGTGCCGGAGCACACGTAGTCCTCGTTGCCGTCCTTGAAGAAGATCTTGCCGTTGACGTGCATGTTCTTGGGGAACGGGTGCGCCACGGGCTTCGCCGGGACCACGGCGGGCAGCTGGTCGGGGCCGGCCGGCGGCTGGGCGGCGGTGGGCTGCGCCGGGGCCGCGCTGGTCGGCTGCGGCGCCGGCGCCTGCGTCGGGTCCTGGGCGGGGGCCTGCGGCAGCGGCTTGGGCTTGGCGTTCAGCAGCTTCTGCAGGGTCCAGTAGCCCTTGACCGCCGGGGGCACGACGTTCGCCTGGGCCCACTTGTCCCAGTCGTCCAGCTTCCAGGTCTTCAGCTCTTCGAGCGTCGGAAGCTTGATCGGGGCCGCGCCGGGCTTCCCGGAGGCGTCGGCCGCGACCGTGGGCGCGGAGGTCTGGGCCACGACCGGGTCGCTGTTGTCCGGTCCGCACGCGGTGGCGACCACCATGGTCAGTGCGGCCACGGAGGCGCCCAGGACGGCACGGCTCGGCCGGGATATCGGTGACATGCGTTCAAATCCCCCTGTTTGACGACCGCCATACGGCCCGATCCTCGGGTACGGCCCACCGGCCGCAGGTATGGCAGGTGAGGAGTCTGCCATGTTGATAAGGAACTCCTTACATCCGCCCCCGACCGGGACGGGGCTGTCACGGGATCGGCACCGGATCGGCACCGGGCCTCCCTGCGGCCTTGGCGCGGGCGCCCGTTGGGGGGTTCCGGGTGGGGTGCCGCGGGCCGGCGCGAGCCTTTGCGGGGCCGGTCCGGGCCGGGCGTGAGGTGCCGGCCGGGGCCGCCCGGAAAACCGGTTGCGGGCGTTCCGGGAGGTCCTTAGCGTGGTGGGAGTCATCAGCCAGACAAGGAGAAGGCCGTTGCTCTACTGAGGTTCCGGGACACCGCCCCGCCACGCAGGCACCGCTGCCGCGTGGTGCGCGTGTGTGCGACCTCAGTCACGGCCCCGTGGCGATCCCCCGTGTGACGCCACCCCTTCGCTCCCCTCCGGCCGTACCGTTCCGCACCCGCGGTGTCTCCCCGTGTTGCTCACCACCCCTTCGGCAACCACCCCGGGAGGCCTCCATGGCACAACCCACCACCGCCGTCCTCTGCACCGACCTCACGTTCGAGTGGCCCGACGGCAAACCCGTCCTGGACGGGTTCCACCTCGCCGTCGGCCCCGGCCGTACCGGCCTGATCGGGCTCAACGGCGCGGGCAAGTCCACCCTGCTGCGGCTGATCGCCGGCGAGCTCACCCCCACCGGTGGCACCGTCCGGGTCGACGGCGAGCTCGGCTACCTGCCCCAGGGCCTGACGCTCGACACGACCCTGCGGGTGGACGAGGCGCTCGGCGTCCGCGCCGCCCGCGAGGCCCTGCACGCCATTGAGTCCGGCGACACCGACCAGCGCCACTTCGACGCCGTCGGCGACGACTGGGACGTCGAGGAGCGCGCCCGCGCCACGCTCGACCGGCTCGGCCTGCGCCGCCTCGGCCTCGACCGCACCACCGGCGAGCTCTCCGGCGGCGAGGCGGTGCTGCTGCGGCTGGCCGCCCTGCTGATGGCCCGCCCCGACGTCCTGCTGCTCGACGAGCCCACCAACAACCTCGACCGGGCCGCCCGCGAGCGGCTCTACGAGACGGTGGCCGGCTGGCAGGGCGTGATGCTGATCGTCAGCCACGACCGCGAGCTGCTCCGGCACGTCGACCAGATCGCCGACCTCCGGGACGGCGAAGTCACCTGGTACGGCGGCAACTTCGCCGAGTACGAGCGCACCCTCACGGCCCAGCAGGAGACGGCCGAGCGGCTGCTGCGCAACGCCGAGGCCGACGTCCAGCGCCAGAAGCGGGACCTGGCCGAGGCCCGCACCCGGCTGGACCGCAGCGCCGCGTACGGCAAGAAGCGCTCGGTCACCCGCAACGACCCGCACATCTTCGCGGGGATGCTCAAGCGCAAGGGCCAGGAAACGGCCGGCCGGCTCCAGGGCATGCACACCGAGCGGCTGGAGGAGGCCCGGGCACGGCTCAGCGCGGCCGAGGAGGCCGTGCGCGACGACGCCGAGATCCGGATCGACCTTCCCCCAGCCTCCGGCCGGGGGTCCCCCCATCGCACCGCCGTCCCGGCCGGGCGCACCGTGCTCACCCTGCAGAAGGTCAGGCTGCCCCACGGCAGCACCGCCGAACTCGACCTGCGCGGGCCCGAGCGGATCGCCCTGGTCGGCCGCAACGGGGCCGGCAAGTCCACCCTGCTGCGCGCCATCGCGGGCGAACTCGCCCCACTGGAAGGAGAGATCACCACCCCGGTGCCGCTGCGCCACCTCCCGCAGCGGCTCGACCTGCTGGACGACGGGCTCACCGTCGTGGAGAACGTCAAACGGTTCGCCCCGGCCGCCGGGGACAACGCGATCCGCGCCCGGCTCGCCCGCTTCCTGTTCCGCGGCGCCCGGGCCGACCAGCCGGCCGCCACCCTCTCCGGCGGCGAGCGGTTCCGGGCGACACTGGCCGCCCTGCTGCTGGCCGACCCGCCGCCGCAGCTGCTGCTGCTCGACGAGCCGACCAACAACCTGGACCTCGCCAGCGTCCGGCAGCTCACCGAGGCACTGGCCGCCTACCAGGGCGCGCTGATCGTGGCCAGCCACGACCTGCCGTTCCTGCGCGGCCTCGGGCTGACGAGGTGGCTGGAGCTGGACGGCGACCTGAGGACGGTGGATCCGATGTAGCGGGTACCGCGTCGGCGGAGGCAGGGGCGGGGGCGGGGGGCTACTCCTGCCGGTCGGCCTGTGCCGATCGGTCGCCCCGGTCGGTCTGGTCGCCCCGGGCAGCCTGGTCGGTCTGGTCGGTCTGGTCGGCCTGGTCGGTGAGCACCCGGCGGGCCGTGCTCAGGGCGGAGTCCTTGAGCCCGGCCAGCTCGTCGGGGGTGAACACCGGGGTGCGGACGTCCGGCGGGATGCCCGGTCCGTCGAAGGTGCTGCCGCTCCGGGTCAGGTACTTCTCGTTCGGCAGGACGACCATGAAGTCCGGCGAGAGGGTCTTCATCAGCACGTCGGAGTAGACGCCCTGGGTGTTCTCGCCGATCCGGACCACGTGCGGGGAGCGCCCCATCATGGCCTGGGTGAAGGTCTCCGCGGCACTGGCCGAGATCGAGGAGGTGAGCACCGCCACCGGTCCGGTGAAGTGCCCGCCCGCCGAGGGCCGCACGGTGATCGGCTGGGGCCGGGTGAACTTCGTCGGGTCGGCCGGGTCGTTGCGCGCCACCTTCCGGTAGGCGACGTAGGGGCAGTCGGTGAGCCGGGCGGCGATGTGCAGTCCGAGCGCGTCCGAGCCGCCGCCGTTCAGCCGCACGTCGACGACCAGGCCGGTGAGCCGGTCCGGGTCGGCCAGCAGGGCGTCCAGCGCCTTGTCCAGCTCGTCGACCTGGCTGCGGTAGTCGCCGTCGGTGTAGCTGTTGAAGCTGCTCACCCGGAGGTAGCCGATGCCGTCGGGGAGCAGCCCCACGCCGAGCCGGCCGCCGGCGAAGAGCTGCTCCGGGCCGGTCAGCTGGGCGGCGGAGGCCTGCCGGGCCTGCGCGGTCAGTTCCTTGGTGCGCTCCGTCGTGCCGGGCCGCCGTCCGCCGAACACGGGCTTCGGCTGTCCGTCGACCACCCGGGCCAGTCCGGTGTGCGCGTCGCCCAGCGGCCGGAGCATGTCGACGAAGACCTCCTGCACCTGCTCGGTGGTCGTCGCCGGGGTGATCCTGCGCCGCTGCTCGTCCCGGACGGCCTGCCAGTCGATGCCCTTGGCGGCGAAGAACGGGTAGTTCTCCTCGAAGGTCTCCCAGAACCGGTCGAAGACCGCGAGCGGGTCGTTCGACGCCGGAGCGGCGCACAGCGCCGGCAGGGCGGCGAGGCGGGTGAGCGCCTTGCTGCCGACCCCGCCCTCCTCCTGGTCGACGAGCCGGTCGCGGCCCTTCGGGGTGAGCGTCAGCGCGTTGGTGCCCATGGTGTAGCGGGTGGTGCCGTCCTGACCGGGCGGGCCGGCCTGGGTCGCGGTGATCCAGCCGGGCACGCAGCTGTGCTCGGTCACGTCGTAGGCGGTGAGCCGGTCCCCGGCGATCGCGATCACCATGCCGTAGCCGTCCGTCCGCCAGAACCCGACCGGCGGGCTCCCCGGCCGTCCCTGTGCTGCGGCGACCCCCGGTGCCGCCAGCCCCGCCGCGGTCGCGAGCGCCACCACCGCGGCCGCCGTCCTGCCGATTCCCCTGTGCGTCATCTCCGGCCTCCGCCGAACTCCGGCTTCCCCCGCGGAACCCCTCCGCCGCCGTTCCCGACGCTACGGGCGCCCCCGCCGCCCCGGCGTCATCCGGCGCGCCGCATCCGTTTCCTCCTCGGGGCCCATCCGGCGCCGGGGCGGAACGGTCCCAGGGGGTATCGACAGCAAACGGTTTTGACGGCTGGTGAAAACCCGTCGGCGGTGGCCCCGGACGCGGTGTGTCGCTTCCGGAGCCACCGCCGTGTGCGGGGCTGTGCCTGCCGTGCCGTGCCGGGCCGGGCGTGCCTGAGCTGCGGGGCTACGCCCGAGGTGCGGGCCGCAGTTTGCCCGCGACCAGCGTCCCGAGCCGGTCGAGTCCTATGACGAGGGCGGCGAGCACCACGAACTCGACGGTCAGCTGGGCGATCTGCCCCCAGACGTAGCCGTAGCCCTTGGTGGTCGGGTCGAAGAAGAAGTAGGGGTAGGGCGTCGGGTAGTCGTCGAACAGCGCGTTGCGGGCCAGCACGATCGCCGCGTAGCCGAGCGGGAACGCCAGCCAGAGCGGTACGTCCTTCCAGGCCGCCGCGTTGCGCGGCTTCAGCACCAGCCAGTCGATGATCACCATCACCGGCGTCACGTAGTGCAGGAAGAAGGACGACCAGTGCGCCAGCTTGTCCGGCCCGCTGACCAGTCCGGGCAGCGGGTTGGCGCCGTGCTGCAGCAGGATGTGCGAGACCAGCCCGGTGATCAGGATGTACAGCGTGGCGGCGCCGCGCAGCCGGGGCGCGGGCGCGTCCACGGTGTCGCGCCTGACCATCCAGTACACCGCGCCGATGAAGTAGCCGAACACGATCACGTTGCTCTGCACGGTGAAGTACACCAGCGGTGCCACGCCGAGGATCAGGCCGAGGCCCGCCGAGAGGACGATCCCCATGCGCCACCACAGCGCGGGGCGGGTCCGGACTGTCATACGGTCACCAGTTCGTTCCAGGCGATACGGGAGGTATCGGACGGCTGAAGGGGAAGTTCGCACTCTACTCGCTGGTACCGATGAGGTGGAACACGTGTGCGACCTCCGGCGGTGGCCCCTCCCCGGGACCTCCCCGGAGCCCTGCCCTCGCGACCGCTCCCCGTCGGTTCAGCCGGGCAGGACGAACCCCGACTCGTACGCCGCGATGACCGCCTGGGTGCGGTCCCGCGCGCCGAGCTTGGCGAGGACGCTGCCGACGTGCGTCTTCACCGTCTCCTGGCTCACCACCAACTGGGCTGCGATCTCACCGTTGTTCAGCCCGGTGGCCATCAGCCGCAGCACCTGCCCCTCCCGCTCGGTCAGCCGCCCGGTCGGCCCCCGGTCGACCGCGCCGGCCTCCCGCCGGCGGTCCGCGCCGTGGCGCAGCGCGAGGTCGCGGACGGCCGCCGGGAAGAGCAGCGAGTCCCCGCGCGCGACCAGTCGTACGGCCTGCACCATCTCCTCCGCCCGGGCCCGCTTGAGCAGGAACCCGGCCGCGCCCGCGCGCAGCGCGTCGTACACGTGGTCGTCGTGCTCGAAGGTGGTGACCACCAGGATCCTCGGCGGCTCGGCCATCCCGCCGACCAGCTGTTCGGTGGCCCGGATCCCGTCGATGCCGGGCATCCGGACGTCCATCAGCACCACGTCCGGCCGCAGTTCGCGCACCAGCGGGATGACCTCGGCCCCGTCGGCGGCCTCGCCGACCACGGTGAGGTCCGGCTCGGCGTCGATCACCACCCGCAGGCCCGTGCGGACCAGCCGCTCGTCGTCCGCGATCACCACGCGGATGCCGTCACCGTCCATGCGTTTCCCCGTCCACTCGTTGTCCCGTTCGCCCGTGGTCCCGTTTGCCGGTGGTCCCGTCCGCCCGTGGTCCCGTGCGCCGGTTGTCCCGTGCGCCGGTGCGCCGGTCGTTCATCGTGCGGTCCCTTCCACCGGCAGCCAGACGGCCAGCCGCCACGTCGTCCCGTCCGCGTCCGGCCCCGCCGTGCTGCCGCCGCGCAGGGCCGTCGCGCGCTCCCCGATCCCGCGCAGCCCGCGTCCGCCGCCGGGGCGGCTCGGGCGCCCGGGGCCCAGCGGGTTGGTCAGTTCGATCTCCAGTCGCCCGCCGGCCAGCCCGACCCGCAGTCCGGCGGGGGCGGGCCCGGCGTGCCGCAGCACATTGGTCAGGCCCTCCTGCACGATCCGGTACGCCTCGCGGGAGACCGGGGCGGGCAGTCCGGCCAGGCCGGGGGCCAGTTCGGCGTCCACCGTCACCCCGGTGCGGGCGAGCTGGCGCAGCAGGTCGTCCAGTCCGGCGAGGGTGGGCCCGGCCGGCCCGGCGGTCCCGGGGTCCTCCTCGCGCAGCAGGCCGAGCACGGTGTCCAGTTCGGCGACGGCCGCCCGCGCGGTCTCCTCGATCGCCCGCAACGCCTCGGCGGCGAAGTCCGGGTCGGTGCGCAGCACCCGGCCGGCCGCCGAGGCCTGGATGCCGACCGCGCTGAGCGCGTGCCCGACCGAGTCGTGCAACTCGCGCGCCAGCCGGTTGCGTTGGGCGAGCACGGTGGCCCGCCGCTCGGCGACGGCCAGTCGTTCCTCCGGGGTCGGGCCGAGCAGGGCGGGCGCCCAGCGGGCGAGCAGCGCGCCGCAGCCGGCGTTGGTGAGGGCGATCAGCAGCAGGACGGCGAGGCCAAGGGCGGGGCCGGTGATCATCCAGCCGGGGAAGTGGTCCGTCCAGAACCGGGTGAGGTCCCGGATCCCGCCGTAGCCGAAGGCCAGCGCCACCGCGAACGGCGTCCCGGCCAGGGTCATTCCGGCGACCACCCCGCCGAAGAACAGGTGCAGCACGAACCAGAGCGCGGTGCGCCGGCGGGCGGGCCACGAACGGGCCGGCCCGGTGGCCAGTTCCTCCGGCCGCGCGGCCGAGCACAGCGCCCGCGCGGCCGCGCCCTCCAGGGCCCGGACCGTCGGCAGCAGCGCGGTGACGGCGGCCATCGGCAGCGAGGTGAACAGCGAGAGGAATTGCCACAGCATCTGCCGGAAGGGGCCTTGGGCCGGGTTGAGCGCTCCGAGCAGCACCACCGACAGCAGCCAGTACGGCATCAGCAGCGCGCCGCCCAGCACCAGGTGCACCCAGCGCAGCCGGGCCCGCCGCCCGACCGTCGCCGCCACCGCACGCCGCAGCCGCGTGCCCGCCCCCGTGTTCACCGGGGTGACTCTACGTCAGCCCGATCATCCGACTGTCGGTTTTTAGGCCGGGGGTCTTCGGCCTGCCGGTCGTCGGGCCGGGGGTTGTCGGGCCGCCGGTCGGCGGGCTGCGGGCCGTCGGGGCGTCCGGTCGGGAGGCCCGCCGCCGCGGTCCGGGCCGCCGAGGCCGCGGCGTGCTCGGTCAGGGCGATCGCGCCGACGGCCAGGACCAGCACCCCGACGACCAGTTGGCCGGTCTCCACCAGGGGCATCAGCCCGGGCACCGCCTTCCGCAGGTCCGTCACCCGGCCCGCCGTCGCCCCGAGGGCCACCAGCTGCCAGCCACCCCAGCCGAACAGCGAACCGGCCGCCGTCCAGACCGCCAGCAGCGGTCCGAGCAGCCGCCGCCGGGGCCCGAACCGGAACACCAGGGCCGGCAGCGCCACCGCGGTGACCACCGCCATCACCGCCGTCACCCCGTCCATCACCGCGACGCCCCCGTTCCCCTCTTCCACCATCGCGACCGGCAGCCCGGCCGTTCCGCCCGCCGCCCAGTAGACCCGGGCCGCCGCGACACCGACGGCGAGCAGCGCGGCGACGCAGGCGAGGGCGCGCTGAACGGTCAGCGTGGGGGAGTGCGGCAGGTCGCCGATCCGCTGCCGCAGCAGGCCGGCCCAGCGCCGTCGGGCGTACAGGACGAAGGCGGTGATCAGCGCGAGGCCCTGCACGGTGAAGCCGCCGTACACGACGGCGAACACCCAGCCGCCGAGGCCGTGGTCGTCGTTTCCGCCGCCGTGCTCGGGCCCCCGCACCAGGAGGGTGAGCAGGAATACCGGCAGCGCGACCAGGATGGTGCCGAGCAGTCCGGTCGCCACCCACATGGGGAACGCCACCAGCCCGGCCGGTACCCGCCGGCCCCACGGCCGGACGAAGGCCAGGGCCAGGGCGACGGCGATCGCGTCCATTCCGAAGGTGAGCAGGTTCACCAGCCAGAGCCGGTCCAACCCGGCGGGGTCGTCGGACCCCACCGGGTGCCCGGTCAACCACAGCAGTTTGAGCGTCAGGTACGGCACGGTCGCGGCCACCGCGGTCCACGCGGCTCCGGCCCGTACGGCGCGTTCATCGATTCTCATGCCCTCCACGGTCCCGCCGCGCCCGTCCCCGGACGTCAACCCGGTGAAGGGTAGGCCTCCCTCCTCCGGGGGAACCTCGGTCCCCGGCCGTCCTCCCGACGGTGGAGCGGCTCGTTGATTCGGGTGCGCACTTCACGGGAGGGGACACGACATGGCCGAGCCGTCCGTACCACTGCCGCCGTCCCGGCGGCCCGATCCGTCTCCGTCTCCGTCTCCGTCTCCGTCTCCGCTTCGGCCTCCGCCGAGGCCGGCCGCCGCCCCCGTCCCGGACCCCTCGCAGCAGCTCATCCGGGCCCAGGCCGGGCCCGAGTGCGGTGACGCGACCGCCTACCTGCGGGCGGGGGCCCACCTGGACCCGGCCTTCCGGGACGCGGTGATCGAGGAGCTGGCCGAGCACCCGTACCGGGTCCCGGCGCCGACGCCCGGGGTGGACCTGGGGACGGTGCTCAAGGAGTGCTTCGCCGCCCGCAGGCAGGCCGTCGGGCGGGCCGTCCTGGTCCTGCTGGCGGCCGGTGCGGTGCCGGCCGTCGTGGTGCTGGACCTGCTGTCCCTGTCGGCGTCCGAGCCGGTCTCCGGGCCGGACGCCGGCTCGCGGGCGGTAGGCCTGCTGGTCCGGGTGGGGCTGGCCTACCTGGGCATCCCGCTGGTGTTCGTGGCGGCCTGGCTGGCCCGGTCCGACCGGCCCGGGAGGCGCCGGCTCGGCACCTGGCTGGCCGTCGGCTGCGCACTGGTGGCCGGGCAGGTGCTGGGGTGGGCCTTCGTCGGCGGCCTGCTGGCCGTCTGGTTCCTGGTGGCCCTCGCCGGCCGGGTGCGGCTCGAACGGACCCTGCACGACCTCGGGGCCGGGCGCGCCGCCGTCCCCGAGGACCCGGTCCGCCAGGAGGTCTACCACCGGCTCGCCTGGCAGCAGGCCTACCCGGACGTCGTCTACAGCGACTACGCGCCCTTCGTCGGCGCCGGGGTCCAGCTCGACCACTGGTCCTTCGCGGACGAGCTGCTGCCCGACCCGGCCGCCGCCCCCGCCGCCGACCCGACCCCCGTGCTGACCGTCCCCGTCGTCCACGCCCGGCTGCGCGCCGAACTGGCCCGCCTCGGCGCCGCCTCCGTACCGGCGTACCCGGGCGACCGGCTGCACGGGATCACGGTGGACGACCTGGTGTTCAAGAGCGGCAAGCGCCTCGGCCCGGCCACCGACTGGTGCGGCTACGGCCCCGGTACGGCGTTCGCCGCCCTCGCGCCGTACGCGGAGCGGTCCGTGACGCGCCCCGTGCCCGGGACCGGTTCGCCCGGGACGGGTTCCCCCGGGACGGGTTCCCCCGGGACCGGTTCAGCCGGGCCCGCACCGGCCGGACCGGCGGGTGCCCCGTACGGCGCGGCGCACTGGTGGGCGGACAGTGTCGACCTCGCCGCCGAGGAGCGGCTGCGCCACTACCTCGCGGTACGGGTCGAGGGCTGGAACGCCGAGGTGGTCGTGACGGTCTACGTCCGGGCCCAACTCCAGGGCGGGCAGCTGTTCCTGGAGAGTCGGGCCTTCGTCCTGCCGCCCGTCGCCCGCGCCTACCACGCGATCGACACCGCGGCCCCGCCCGTCGACGCGGGCGACTGGTTCGGCCTCGCCGCGGCCGCGCTGGCCTCGCTGCCCGTCCTGGTGGCGGGCTCGGCCGGAGTGCTGCGCCGCGCCGCCCGCAGCCGACGGGCGGAGGTGCGCAACGCGCGCCGGTACGTCCGGATGTGCCGGGAGAACCGGCCGGTCGACCACGGCCCCGCCCTGTCCGTCCGGGAACTGGGCGCGGAGGCCGCCTACCAGCAGCTGTTCCAGGAGATGGACGTCCAGCGGTTCGTGAAGGCCGTCCGGGCCCGGATCGTGTCCGCGGTCCGCGACTGCCTGCGGGACCACGGGTTCCGCACCGACGGCGCCGAGGTGCTGCAGAACGTGGTGATCAACAGCGGCGTCCAGGTGCACGGCGACGTGCACGGCGTCGTCCAGAGCGGGGCGGCGGCGAGCGCGTCGTACCGGACGGTCACCCCGCCGGCGCAGCGCGTCGGCAGCGGGCCGCAGCAGGACTGACCGGGCCCCGGAACCGCCGGCGCCCACGACCGACAGCCCCGAGACCACCGGTCTTCGAAACCGATCAGGAGCCGACCGATATGGCGAACACGTCCGACGACCACGGCGGGATCAGCATCACCGGGAACGTCACCGGGATCGTGCAGAGCGGCAGCCGCGCCCGCGCCGAGTTCACCCACCGGCAGACCGTCCCCGAGCAGGGCGAAGCCCCCGAACCGCGGGCGCTGCTCGCCGCGGTGGACGCCCTGCGGGCAGGACTGCGGGCGCTCCCGCCGGGCGAACTCCCGTCGGCCGCCGCGGAGGCGGCCGGGCAGGCGCTGGACGAGGTGGCGGAGGCCTCCGCCGGGACCGGGACCGGTCCTGCGGTGGCGGGCGTTGGGGACTCGGGCGGGGACCGGATCAGGCGCGCCGTGTACACCCTCACCGGGGCCCTGGGCGCCGCCACCACCCTCGCCGAAGCCCTGCAAGCGCTGACGGCGGCCGCCGCGCCCTGGTTCTGAACCCTCCCGGTCAGGCCATCCGGTGGATCAGCCGCTCCTCCTCGTCGACCCGCCCGTCCGGGTCCGCCACCAGCCCGAGCCGCTCGGCGAGCCGGCGCGAGGGCAGGTTGTCGGCCCGGATCAGGGCGACCACCGGCACCCCGGGGAAGCGCGGCCGCCCCTCGGCCATCGCCGCCCGCGCGGCCTCCGCCGCGTACCCCTTGCCCCAGGCGGACGGCCGGAAGCGGTAGTAGAGGTTGAACACCCGCTGTCCGTCCAGTGTGTGCAGGTACAGCCCGGCGAACCCGATGACCACCCCCGGCTCCTCCCGCGTCGACACGGTGCAGTACCCGATCCCGTCCCGCACCCAGTCGGCCACGAAGCCGTCCAGTGCCTCCTGCGCCGCCGCGAGGTCCCGCTGCGGTCCGTGCGGGTTGTACCGGTTGGTCTCCGGGTCCCCGTGCACGGCGAACATCGCCTCCGCGTCCCCCTCCTGCGGGCGGGTGAGCACCAGTCGCTCGGACACGGCGACGACGGTGCGGGCGGTGTGCTGGGCCGTGGTCATGACGATTCCCCTGTGGTCATTCGTAATGGACGCCTCGCACGATAGGCCATTACGCCGACGGGTGTCCGCCCATATTCCGGGCCGCGCGGCCGGGTGCTCGGACGGGCGCGGACCCGGGGGAGGCCGGAGCGGCGCGGAGGTCTTGTTACCGGCGGGTCGCTTGCCTATCATCCCGAGTGTTACAGCTTTACTGTCAAACCCCGAAGGGTTCTGCGGCCAGTGCGTGACACAAGCAGTCCAGCGGGCGGCGCGGGCGGCCCGGGTTCGTCGTCGGGCGGGCCGCCGTCGGGCAGGCCGCCGGTGGGCGGACCGTTGGCGGGTGTGCGGGTGGTGGAACTCGCGGGCATCGGGCCGGGGCCGTTCGCGGCGATGCTGCTGGGGGACCTCGGGGCGGACGTGGTGCGGGTGGACCGGCCGGAGCCGTCACCGCTCGGCACCGATCCGGCGTACGACCTCAGCAACCGCAACAAGCGCTCGGTGCTGGTCGACCTGAAGGCACCGGAGGGGCCCGGCCGGGTGCTCGACCTGGTCGAGCGGGCCGATCTGCTGATCGAGGGCTACCGGCCGGGTGTCGCGGAACGCCTCGGGGTAGGACCGCAGGCGTGCCTGGCCCGCAACCCGGCGCTGGTGTACGGGCGGATGACCGGGTGGGGGCAGCAGGGGCCGCGGGCCGCGACCGCCGGGCACGACCTCGGGTACGCGGCGGTGGCCGGGGTACTGGGCCTGGTGGCGGCGCCCGGGGGTGCCGACGAGGCACCCGGGATCCCGGCCAACCTGCTGGGCGACTACGCGGGCGGCTCGCTCTACCTGGTCGTCGGCCTGCTCGCGGGCCTGCACCACGCCCGGGCCACCGGCACCGGCCAGGTGGTGGACGCCGCGATCGTGGACGGCGCGGCGCACCTCGGCAGCATGCTCTGGGGCCTGCTCGCCGCCGGCCACTGGCAGGACCGCCGGGGGACGAACCTGCTGGACGGCGGCGCCCCGTTCTACGCGGTCTACCGGGCGGCCGACGGCGGACACCTGGCCGTCGGCGCCCTGGAGCCGCGCTTCTACGCCGAGTTCGCCGGCCTGCTGGAACTGGGCCCGGACGCCCCCGGCCAGTACGACCTGCCCCGCTGGCCCGAACTGCGGGCCCGGATCGCCGCCCGCTTCGCCACCCGGACCAGGGCCGAGTGGGAAGCCGTCTTCGCCGGTTCGGACGCCTGCGTGGAACCGGTCCTGACGATGCGTCAGGCAGCGGCGGACGGCCACCTGTCGGCGCGCGGCACCTACGTCGAAGCCGGCGGCGTCACCCAGCCCGCCCCCGCCCCGCGCTTCTCCGCCACCCCCGGCGCGCTGCGCCGCCCGCCGGCCCTGCCGGGCGCGGACACCGCCGACGTGGCCCGGGACTGGGGCATCCCCTCCCTCGACTCCGCAGCAGACCAAGGAGAGTAGCGTTGCAGCGCGAGATCTTCACCGAGCAGCACGACGACTTCCGGGCCACCGTGCGGGCCTTCCTCGCCAAGGAGGTGCTGCCGCACTACGACCGCTGGGAGAAGGCCGGGATCGTCGACCGTTCCGTCTGGCTCGCGGCCGGCCGGCAGGGCCTGCTGGGGCTCGCCGTCCCCGAGGAGTACGGCGGTGGCGGCACCCCGGACTTCCGCTACGCCGCCGTGCTGGCCGAGGAGTTCGCCCGGGCCGGCGCCTCCGGGCTGGCGATCGGCCTGCACAACGACATCATCGGCCCCTATCTGACCTCGCTCGCCACCGAGGAGCAGAAGCGCCGCTGGCTGCCGGGCTTCTGCTCGGGCGAACTGATCACCGCGATCGCCATGACGGAGCCCGGCACCGGCTCCGACCTGCAAGGCATCCGCACCCAGGCGGTCGACCGGGGCGACCACTTCCTGCTCAACGGCGCCAAGACCTTCATCTCCAACGGCATCCTCGCCGACCTGGTCGTCGTGGTGGCCCGCACCACCCCCGAGGGCGGGGCGCACGGCCTGAGCCTGCTGGCCGTCGAGCGCGGCACGCCCGGCTTCGAACGCGGCCGCAACCTCGACAAGATCGGCCAGAAGGCCCAGGACACCGCCGAGTTGTTCTTCGACGACGTCCGGGTGTCGAAGGAGAACCTGCTCGGAGAGCTCAACGGCGGCTTCGTCCACCTGATGCGGAACCTCGCCCAGGAGCGGCTCACCATCGCCGCCGCCGCGATCGCCGGCGCCGAGTACCTGGTCGAGATCACCACCGACTACGTCAAGCAGCGCGAGGCCTTCGGCCGGCCGCTCGCCAAGCTGCAGCACGTCCGCTTCGAGATCGCCGAACTCGCCACCGAGTGCGCCGTCACCCGGACCTTCGTCGACCGCTGCATCACCGAGCACAACCGCTGGGCGCTCACCCCGGCGGACGCCTCGATGGCCAAGTGGTGGGCCACCGAACTGCAGAAGCGCACCGCCGACCGGTGCCTCCAACTGCACGGCGGCTACGGGTACATGAGCGAGTTCCCGGTCGCCCGGGCGTTCACCGACGGCCGCATCCAGACCATCTACGGCGGTACCACCGAGATCATGAAGGAGATCGTGGGCCGCTCCATCCTGGGCTGAACCCTCCCCGGCCCGTCCCGGTCCTCTTCGGCCCCCGCCTCCCCGGACCCTCTGCCCCGGACCCTCTGCCCCGACCCCCCCGCCCCGAAAGGCACCCCCATCGTGACCACCGAAGCGTACGTCTACGACGCGATCCGCACCCCGCGCGGCCGGGGCAAGGCCACCGGTTCGCTGCACGGCACCAAGCCGATCGACCTGGTCGTCGGCCTGATCCACGAACTGCGCGCCCGCTACCCCGAGTTGGACCCGGCCGCGATCGACGACATCGTGCTCGGCGTGGTCAGCCCGGTCGGCGACCAGGGCTCCGACATCGCCCGGATCGCGGCCATCGCGGCCGGACTGCCCGACACCGTCGCCGGCGTCCAGGAGAACCGCTTCTGCGCCTCCGGCCTGGAAGCCGTCAACCTGGCCGCCGCCAAGGTCCGTTCGGGCTGGGAGGACCTGGTCCTGGCCGGCGGCGTGGAGTCGATGTCCCGGGTCAAGATGGCCTCCGACGGCGGCGCCTGGTTCGCCGACCCGATGACCGCCTACCAGACCGACTTCGTCCCGCAGGGCATCGGTGCCGACCTCATCGCCACCATCGAGGGCCTCTCCCGCACCGACGTGGACGCCTTCGCCGCCGAGTCCCAGGCCCGCGCCGCCAAGGCCCAGGCGGACGGCCTGTTCGACCGCTCGGTGGTCCCGGTGCGCGACCGCAACGGCCTGGTCGTACTGGAGCGCGACGAGTTCATCCGCCCCGGCACCACCGTCGACACCCTGGCCGCCCTCAAGCCCTCCTTCGCCGCGATCGGCGAGGCCGGCGGCTTCGACGCCGTCGCCCTGCAGAAGTACCACTGGGTGGAGGCCATCGATCACGTCCACCACGCCGGCAACTCCTCCGGCATCGTCGACGGCGCCGCCCTCGTCGCCATCGGCAACCGCGAGGTCGGCGAGCGGTACGGGCTGCGCCCGCGCGCCCGGATCGTCTCCGCCGCGGTCTCCGGCTCCGAGCCCACCATCATGCTCACCGGCCCGGCCCCGGCCACCCGCAAGGCGCTCGCCAAGGCCGGGCTCACCGCCTCCGACATCGACCTGGTCGAGATCAACGAGGCCTTCGCCGCCGTCGCGCTCCGCTTCATCCGCGAACTCGGCTTCCGCCACGACCAGGTGAACGTCAACGGCGGCGCGATCGCCCTCGGCCACCCGCTCGGCGCGACCGGCGCGATGCTGCTCGGCACCGTGGTCGACGAACTGGAGCGGCGCGACCTGCGCTACGGCCTGATCACCCTCTGCGTGGGCGGCGGCATGGGCGTCGCCACCATCGTCGAGCGCGTCTGACCCCCTCCCCGCAGACCTGGAGACCGTGAACCTCATGAGCGACACCACCACCATCCGCTGGGAGCAGGACCAGGACGGCGTGGTCACCCTCGTCCTCGACGACCCCACCCAGTCCGTCAACACCATGAACGAGGCCTTCACCGCCGACTTCGAGGCCGTCGTCGGCCGCCTGGCCGGCCTCGGCGACGCGCTGCGCGGCGTGGTCATCGCCTCCGGCAAGAAGACCTTCTTCGCCGGGGGAGACCTCCGGATGCTCTCCGCGGCCAGGCCCGAGGACGCCGAAGCCGTCTTCGAGAAGTCGATGCGGATCAAGCGCTCGCTGCGCACCCTGGAGACCCTCGGCAAGCCGGTCGTCGCCGCCGTCAACGGCAGCGCGCTCGGCGGCGGCCTGGAGATCGCCCTCGCCTGCCACCACCGGATCGCGCTCGACACCCCGGCCAGCCGGATCGGCCTGCCCGAGGTCACCCTCGGCCTGCTGCCCGGCGGCGGCGGAGTGGTCCGTACGGTACGGCTGTTCGGCATCACCGACGCCCTGCTGAAGTTCCTGCTGCAAGGCAGCCAGTACCGCCCGGCGCAGGCCCTGGAGCACGGCCTGGTGCACGAACTCGTCGACACCCCGGAGGAGTTGACCGCCCGGGCGCGCGCCTGGATCGAAGCCAACCCGACCGCCGTCCAGCCCTGGGACGTCAAGGGCTACCGGATCCCCGGCGGCACCCCCTCGACCCCGGCCCTCGCCGCCAACCTGCCCGCCTTCCCCGCCAACCTGCGCAAGCAGCTGAACGGCGCGCCCTACCCGGCCCCGCGCAACGTCCTGGCCGCCGCGGTGGAGAGCACCCAGGTGGACGTCGACACCGCGATGGCCGTCGAGGCCCGGTACTTCACCGAACTCGCCTGCGGCCAGACCAGCAAGAACATGATCCAGGCACTGTTCTTCGACATGCAGGCGGTCAACTCCGGTGCCGGGCGCCCCAAGGACATCGAGAAGCGGTCGGCCCGCAAGGTCGCCGTGATCGGCGCCGGGATGATGGGCGCCGGCATCGCCTACACCTGCGCCAAGGCCGGCATCGAGGTCGTCCTCAAGGACGTCAGCACCGAGGCCGCCGAGCGCGGAAAGGCCTACTCCGAAGGGCTGCTGAACAAGGCCATCGCCCGCGGGCGCTCCACCGAGGCCAAGCGCGACGCCCTGCTCGCCCGGATCACCCCCACCGGCGACCCCGCCGACCTGGCCGGCTGCGACACGGTCATCGAGGCGGTCTTCGAGAACACCGAGCTCAAGCACAAGGTGTTCCAGGAGATCGAAGGCGTCGTCGCCCCCGACGCGCTGCTCTGCTCCAACACCTCCACCCTGCCGATCGGCCTGCTCGCCGAGGGCGTCCGGCGCACCGGCGACTTCATCGGGCTGCACTTCTTCTCGCCCGTCGACAAGATGCGGCTCGTGGAGATCATCCGCGGCCCGCAGACCGGCGACGAGGCCCTGGCCCGCGCCTTCGACCTGGTCCGGCAGATCGACCGGACCCCGATCGTCGTCAACGACTCCCGGGGCTTCTTCACCTCGCGGGTCATCGGCCAGTTCCTCAACGAGGGCGTCGCCATGGTCGGCGAGGGCATCCACCCCGCCTCCGTCGAGCAGGCCGCCGCCCAGGCCGGGTACCCCGCCAAGGTGCTCTCCCTGATGGACGAGCTCACCCTCACCCTGCCGCGCAAGATCCGCGACGAGTACCGGCGCTCGGTCGAGGCCGTCGGCGGCACCTGGACGCCGCACCCGGCGGACGCGGTGGTCGACCGGATGGTCGACGAGTTCGGCCGCCCCGGGCGCAGCGGCGGCGCGGGCTTCTACGAGTACGGCGAGGACGGCAAGCGCGGGCGGCTCTGGCCCGGCCTGCTGGAGCACTTCTCGGACGGGGACGCCGCCGGGGCGGGCGAGGTCCCGTTCGAGGACCTCAAGGAGCGGATGCTGTTCAGCGAGGCCCTGGACTCCGTGCGCTGCCTGGAGGAGGGCGTACTGATCTCGGTCGCCGACGCCAACGTGGGTTCGATCCTCGGCATCGGCTTCCCCGTCTGGACGGGCGGCGTGTTCCAGTACATCAACGGGTACGAGGGCGGCCCGGCCGGCTTCGCGGCCCGAGCCCGCGAACTCGCCGCCGCGTACGGCGAGCGGTTCGCGCCGCCGGCGCTGCTGGAGCGGATCGCGGCCGAGGGACGGACGTTCACCGACTGACGGTTCCTGTGAGGGGCTCCTACGAGGGGTCCGGCTCGTTGTGGTGCTCGGGTGAGGCTGTGTTGAGGACGGCCTCACCCAACTCCTCCCGGAGCGAGCGCTGGAACGCCGTGACCAGGGCCTGCGCCACCATCGGCTGGATGTGGTCGGTCAGCGCCTTCATCCGGGCGAGCTCCGCCGGTGCCGGCTCGCTCTCCCGGTAGGGCTTCCAGACCGTCTCCCGGAACAGCCGCTGCAGCTCCCGCGCGGTCGCCCGGCTGTGCTCCAGCACCACCGCCCGGGCGGCCAGCAGGGTGTCCAGCGGGATCGGCACGTCCAGGATCCGCACGCCCAACGGCAGCAGGCCCGGGTCCACCCGGAACACCCCGGTGTCGTCGGTCCGCTCCAGCGCCCCCATCGCCGCCAGCCGCTCGATGTGCTCCTCCGACAGCCCCTGCCCGGCCCGCCGCTCCAACTGCGCCCGCCCCAGCTCCTCGGTGGCCTCGGGCGTCCAGGACGCCACCAGCGCCCGGTGGATCGCCAGGTCCAGCGGTGTGCTGTCCTGCGGCAGCCGCGCCAGGTACCGCTCGATCGCCGCCAGCGTCAGCCCCTGCCGCTGCAACTCCTCGATCAGCCCCAGCCGGTCCAGGTGCGCCTCCCCGTACAGCCCCACCCGCCGCGGCCCCAGCTCCGGGGGCGGCAGCAGCCCCTTCGTCCCGTAGAACCGCACCGTCCGCACCGTCACCCCGGCCCGCGCCGCCAACTCGTCCACCGTCAGCCGCACCTCACCCACCACGGCGCCGTGCTCCCCCATCTGCTGCCTCCTACTGGCACACTCCTGCTGTAACAGCAGCAGTGTGACAGTGCTGCCCGTGCCGGTCCACCGGTGCCCGTGGCGGCCCGCCGTCGGGCCGGACGCGGGCCCCGGCCGGCGCCTCAGCTCCAGTCGAAGGTCAGCAGCGCGAGCCGCTCGACCGGCTCGAAGAACAGCAGGATCGAGTCGGCGCCCGTGCGCCGGTAGTTCCAGCCGTGCGCCGAGGCCACGAAGCGGAACGGGTTGCCCGCCGGACTGACCGGCCACGCGGTGTCCTCGTCGTACTCGACGTGGAACAGCTCGGGCTGGACCCAGTTGCCGTGCGAGTCCGCGTCGCCGCCGAGCTGCTCCAGCAGGGTCAGGGCGGTGGCACCTTCGTATCGCGGCGACCCGTCGTCGTCGCGCATGAGCAGGACGCCCTCGCGACGGTAGGCGTCCCGGTGTGCCAGGTAGCTGCGCTCCTCGGCGTCGCAGTGCTCGTCGAGCCGCGTACGGAACCCGGGCCAGGGGTCGGGCAGTTCCTCGGGGGTCGTCGCCCGAGCGAAGTAGCGCGGGTCGCCGAGGAGGCGGTAGCGGTCGCCCTCCATCGAGAACCCGAGCCAGTTGGTCCTCTGCAGGGGTGAGTGGAAGGCCTCGGTGTGGTCGCCGAGGTAGGCCTCCGCCGGCTCCAGCGGGCTGACCAGGTGGATCCACCCCTGCCAGGCCGGGTCCACCCCGGCGAGGTCGATCGAGACCAACGGGTGCAGGTGCGCCGCCAGTTCGACCTGGTCGGTGACGAACACCTCCGCGGGGTCGGGGTAGACCCGCAGCCCCGCCCCGGCCGTCATGATGTCCTCCTGCATGAGGGGCCTCCGCCGCTCTCCCGCCCGGTGATCGGCCGGGCTGCCGGTACGTGTGATCGATCGACGGACAGTCAACCCCACCCGTCGGACACTCGCGGCCGGCGGCCTCTCGTCGGCTCGTCCTCGGCCTCTTCCCGCGGTACGCCGACGCCCCTGCCGTCCACCGGGGTCCGGTTTCGGGCAGGGGCGTCAGGTGTGCCGGGGGCTTCAGGGGTGCCAGGGCCGCGTGGTGGCTCGGTGGCGTGGTGGCGCCGTGGTGGCAGCCCCGGTTCAGGCGAGGGCGGCGTGGTGGCGGCGGGTGACCTCGGGGTGGGCCCGGGTGTAGCCCTTCCACTCGTTGAGGCCGAAGTCGGCGAAGAGGGGGTTGTCCGGGTCCTCGGTGGCGCCGGGGGCGTGGTGGGCGAGCGGGAAGTCCAGCGGCGCGATGTGGGCGTCGAGGCGCGGGTTGTAGAAGAACGGGACGGAGAAGCGCTCGCGGGCGCCGACCGGGCTGACCACGCGGTGGTTGGTGGCCTTGAGGTAGCCGTCCGTGGCCACCTCCAGCAGCTCGCCGAGGTTGACGACGAAGGCTCCCTCGACCGGGGGGATGTCCAGGAAGGTGCCGTCCTGGCGTTCCACCTGGAGGCCGCCCACGGTGTCCTGGAGCAGCAGGGTGATGAAGCCGTAGTCCTTGTGGGCGCCGACGCCCTGGCCTGCGCCGTTCGGGGCGGTGCCGGGGTAGCGGACCAGCTTGAGGCGCAGGTGCGGGTGGCCCGCGAAGGCCTGGTCGTAGAAGTCGGGGCGGGCGCCGATCGCGGTGAGGAGTTCGTGCAGCAGCCGTCGGGCGACGTCACCGAGCCGGTCGATCCAGCCGAGGGCGGCGGCGCGCAGCTCGGGGAGCGCCTCGGGCCACTGGTTGGGCCCCTCCAGCCACCAGTACGGGGGCTCGCCGGTGCCGGGGACGTGCGGGGGCAGCTCGGCGCCGATGTCCAGCTGGTCGCGCCAGTCCTGGCTGCCGCCGGTGCGCTCGTCGCCGGTGCGGGTGTAGCCCCGGTAGTGCGGGGAGTTGAGGTTGCTCACGGCGAGCCGGTCGGCTTCGGGGAGGGCGAAGAAGGCGCGCATGGCTCCGGTGAGCGCGGCCGTCTCCTCCGGGGTGACACCGTGGCCGACGAGCTGGAAGAAGCCGACGCCGGTGGCCGCGTCGCGGAGCTCGTCGTGCAGGCGGCGACGGTCCTCCGGGCTGCCGGTGGCGAGCGAGAGGTCGATCACCGGGAGGGCGTCCGTGGGGGCGGTGCTGAGGGCGTCCGGGTGGGCGGCGGTGGAGGCGTCCGTGGGGGCGTCGGTGCCGATGTCGGAACCGGAGTCGGAGCCGGTTTCGGATATGGGCGTGTGCTGCTGCGTCATGTGTGACATCCGCTGGGTCTCGTCCCGGCCGGTCCCGGTGGTCGACCGGGGACGGGCGGAGCTGCGCCTGGTGCGGCGGGTGCTCCGGGGCCGGGAGGCGGTGGCGGCCGGGTGGGGCCGCCGTTGAGGGTGGGTGAAGCGAGGTTCAGCCGGAGCGTCGACAGGACATGGTGGTCACGCGGAGCAGGTCCACGTGGCGGCGGCGAACAAGGATGAGCACGTCACCAGCCTAAATGACCGGTTCGGTGGCGGGCGAGCCCCCTGCAGCGGAGGGCCACTCGCCACTTGTCGGTGATCTTTCAAGGGGTGGGTGCGGGGCGGCTCGGGTGCTGTGGCCGGCGGCTCCTTTCAGGAGTTGTTGAGGTGGGCCAGGACGGCCAGGACCCGGCGGTTGTCGTCGTCGGAGGGCTGGAGGTCGAGCCGGACGAAGATCGATGCGGTGTGCTTGGCGACCGCCCGCTCGGTGATCACCAGCTGCTGGGCGATGGCGGCGTTGGAGCGACCCTCGGCCATCAGCGCCAGCACCTGCCGTTCACGCGGGGAGAGGGTGGAGACCGGGCCCGCCGAGGAGTTGTGGGTGAGCAGCCGGGTGATCACCTCGGGGTCCATCGCGGTACCGCCCTGGGCGACCCGTCGGACGGCGTCGATGAACTGGGAGCCGTCCATCACCCGGTCCTTCAGTAGATAGCCGATCCCGCCGGTGCTGCCGGCCAGCAGCTCGCGCGCGTACAGCTGCTCCACGAACTGCGACAGCACCAGGACGGGAAGCCCGGGGTGGGCCTGACGGGCCGCCAGCGCGGCCCGTAGCCCCTCGTCCGTGAAGCTCGGCGGCAGCCGGACGTCGACCACGGCGATGTCGGGCCGGTCGGCCGCCACCGCGGCGAGCAACTGCTCCCCGTTCTCGACCGCCGCGGTGACCTCCATGCCGCTGGCCTCCAGCAGCCGGGTCAGGCCGTCCCGGAGGAGGAAGAGGTCTTCGGCGATGACAACGCGCACGGGATCTCCAGGTTCACGATGGTCGGCCCCCCGGACGGGCTGCTGATGGCGAGCACCCCGTCGAAGGCGGACAGTCGGCGTTCGGTTCCGCTGAGGCCGGTGCCCCGCGACGGGTCGGCGCCGCCGCGCCCGTCGTCGGTGACCGATATCCGCAGCAGCCCGTTACTGTGCCCTATCTCGATCCATACGTGCGAGGCGCCTGCGTGCTTCACCACGTTGGCCAGCAGTTCGGTGACCGCGAAGTAGGCGGCCGACTCGACCGGGGCGGGTGCCCGGCCGGGCAGGCTGCCGGTGAAGGTGACCGGCAGCGGCAGGTCCAGCGCCGTCGCCTGCACCGCGTCGGCCAGCCCTCGGTCGGCGAGTACCGGGGGGTGGATGCCCCGGACCAGGTCCCGCAGCTCGCCCAGTGCCTTCACCGAGGAGGTCCGGGCCTCGGCCAGCAGCGGGCCGAGGGCGTCCGGGTCGTCCTTCAGCTGCTCGGCCACGGTCAGCAGCATGCCCAGGGCCACCAGCCGGGCCTGCGCGCCGTCGTGCAGGTCCCGTTCGATCCGGCGCAGCTCGGCCGCCCCGGCGTCGATGGTGTCCGCCCTGGTCCGCACCAGGTGGCTGACCTGGTGGGCGAGGTCGGCCCGGCGGGAGGGCCCGAGCAGGGCCCGGGCGGCCCTCTCGTGGATCCGCAGGACCGGCGGGGCGGCCCACAGCGCGGCCACCGGGGCGACCCAGAGGCCCATCGAGTAGATGATGAACAGCGGGAAGAACGTCCCGTTCCGGCCGAAGATCTCCAGGGCGATCGGGGTCAGCACCACGATCGCGGCGGTGAGCAGCACCGCGCACCCGCTGAGCAGCGCCCAGGCCAGATCCCGCCAGGTCGCCGGGTCGGTCAGCCAGCCGCCGGCCCGCAGCCGCTGCCAGGGGCCGGCGGCTCCGGCCCGGCCTCGGTACGGCACCGGGACCGGCCGCCCGCTCCACTTGCCGACGACCCGCCGGCTCTCCGTCGCGATCCAGCGCGCGCAGAACAGCCCGAGCACCAGCAGTGACGGCGCCAGCCACAGCGAGACGGACCGGCTGCCGGGCGCGGCGCCGCCGTAGAGGTGCGTCGCCGTCACCGCGAGCGCGCCCGGGGCGAACAGCGCGGCCCCGGCCGCCCGGCCGCCGCCCCCGGTGGCCCAGCAGAGCGCCCAGAGGGCGACCGGCCCGCACGGCACCAGCAGGATGAGGGGGCCGCCCGGCCCGAACAGGTGGGATTCGTCGGGGCCGAACAGCGCGGCGGCCAGCAGGACCGGCCCGGCCAGCAGCGAGACCAGGCCCGTCACGGCCAGCGTCACCACGTACCAGGCGCGCACCCCGTCCACACAGGCCCCGCTCACCCGCCTGGCGGCCCGGAGCACCGCTCCCAGGCCCGCACTCGCTCCCAGGCCCGCACCCGCCGCCGGCCTCGCGGCCGTACCCGCCGCCGTACTCGTCTCCGCACGCATGACGCGCCCCCTCGCCGTCCCGGGAACCCCCGCCGGGGGCCCCGAAGCCCGTGGCCCCGGAGCCTCCGCGGACCCCGGTTTCCGATCTTCGCCAGCTCAGTGTGCCCGGCCCCCGACAACCGACGCTCTAGGCCTGGACACCCAGTTCGGGGTGTATCTGGATACACCCCGAAGACGCCGTCCAGACGGTTGTCCGCGGCCCCTCCCCGATTCGTAGCGTCTGTTCCGTCAGCCGGACCGGGGCCTCCCGGTGCCGGACCCCGAACCGTGGAGGGCCCGTGAACGCGCCGATCATCCGGATCCGCGGCGTCAGCAAGACGTACGACCGATCCGACACAGCCCCTCCCGCCCTGGCCGGGCTCGACCTGGAGGTACGGGCCGGGGAGGCGCTGGCCGTGCTCGGCCGCTCGGGCAGCGGAAAGTCCACCCTGCTGAACCTGATCGCGGGCCTCGACCGCCCGAGCGAGGGCGAGGTGGAGGTGGACGGCGTGGGCGTCCACAAGCTCGGCGAGGCGGCACTGGCCGAGTACCGGCGGACACGGATCGGCATGGTGTTCCAGTTCTTCAACCTGCTCGACGACCTGAACGCCGAGGACAACGTGCTGCTCCCGGCCCAGCTCGCCGGGATGCGCCGGGAGCAGGCCCGGGCCCGGGCCGGGGAGCTGCTGGAGCGGCTGGGGGTGGCCCGGCACGCCAAGGCCTTCCCCGGCCGGCTCTCCGGCGGTGAGCGCCAGCGGGTCGCGGTGGCCCGGGCATTGATGAACCGGCCGCCGGTGCTGCTCGCCGACGAGCCCACCGGGGCGCTGGACACCGCCTCGGCCGCCGACGTCCGCGACCTGCTGCGCGGGCTCAACGCGGAGGGCCAGACGATCCTGCTGGTCACCCATGACACCGCGCTCGCCGAGGCCTGCGCCGACCGGACGATCGAGCTGCTCGACGGCCGGCTGGTCCGGGACACCGCTGCCGTGCCGGCCTCCGGAGGCTTGCTGTGACGGGGCCGGCGCGGGGGAGCCGCGGGTCGGCGAAGGCCGGGGTCGAGCGAAGGGAGGCGGGCGCATGAGCGCGCTCGGCAAGGTGGTCCGGGCCGGGGTGGGCCGCAAGCGGGTCCAGACCTTGGTCATGGTGCTCACCACGATGATGTCCGTGACGGCGTGCATCCTCGCGGTCGGGCTGCTGGTCGCCGCCCAGGGCCCGTACCAGCGCTCCTTCGCCGACCAGCACGGCGCGCACCTGAACGTGCTGTACGACCCGGCCAAGGCGAGCCCGGCCCAGCTCGCCGCGGCCGCCCACGCGCCCGGGGTGACGGCCTCGGCCGGCCCCTACCCGGCGGTCGGCGTCCGGCCGCGCGCGGGGGAGGGCACCGGGATCCCGTCGCCCGGCACGCCGCTCCCTCCGATGACGCTGGTCGGTCGGGCACAGGACGGCCCGATGGACGGCCTGCGGATCACCAGGGGCCGCTGGGTCGCGGGCCCCGGCGAGGTGGTGTTCCCGGACAGCCGCTCCCCGCTGACCGTCGGCGACAGCATGCAGTTCCCGGACCTCCCCGGGCATCCGACGCTCAAGGTGGTCGGCCTCGCGGCCTCCGTCTCCTGGAGCGCGGACGGCTGGGTCGCCCCCGAGCAGGTCGCCGGGCTCACCGCGCCCGGTACGACGCCCGCCGTCCAGTACCTCTACCGCTTCGGCCACGCCGGCACCGACGCCGAAGTGGAGGCCGACCACGCCGCGATCGTCGCCGCGGTCCCGGCCGGCGCGCTCACCAGGGCGACCTCGTACCGGCCCGCGCAGGAGGAGGCCGACCGGACGGCCTCGACCTTCGTCCCGTTCGTCACCGCCTTCGGGGCGCTCGGCCTGGCCATGTCGGTGCTGATCATCGGCGTCGTGGTCAGCGGAGCCGTCACCGCCGCCACCCGGCGGATCGGCATCCTCAAGTCACTGGGCTTCACCCCGGCCCTGGTGGCGCGCGCCTACGTCGGCCAGGCGCTGATCCCCGCCGGGATCGGCACGGGGCTCGGCGTGCTCGGCGGCAACCTGCTCTCCGTACCGGTCCTCGGCATCGCCCACAAGGCCCTGCGCGGCGGCCTGCTCGGCATCCCGCTCTGGGTGGACCTCGCCGTCCCGGCGGCGGCCCTGGCCGCGGTGGCGGGCACCGCGCTGGTGCCCGCGCTGCGGGCCGGGCGGCTGCGCACGGTGGAGGCGCTCGCGATCGGCCGCACGGCCCCGGGCGCCAAGCGCGCCGCCGCCGAGGGGGCCCCGGGCCGGGCCGGGGCGGCGGGCCTCCTGGCGAGGGTCCGCAACGGGGTGGGCCGGCTGCCGGTGCCGCGTGCGCTGAGCCTCGGACTGGCGAGCCCGTTCAACCGGCCGGGCCGCTCGGCCACCACGGCGGCCGCGGTGGTGCTCGGTACGGCCGGGGTCACCCTCTGCGTCGGCCTGACGCTCTCGCTCGGCCTGCTCCAGGACGGCCTGGACAGCGGGCGCGGGGGCAAGGTCATGGTCCAGACCCCGATCGAGGGCACCCCCGACCCCGCCGGCCACGTGGACGAGGCCGCCGTGGCCAGGGCGATCGAGGCCAGGCCCGGCACCCGGGCCTGGTACAGCAGCGTCCCGACGCCGGTGGCCGTGGCGGGGAGCACCGCGCGCTCCGAGGTGGTCGCGTTCACCGGTGACGCCTCCTGGAACGGCTACCAGCTGGTCTCCGGCCGCTGGTTCCACGGCCCAGGGGAGATCGTGGTCGGCTCCGCCTACCTGCGCGCCAACCGGGCGAAGGTCGGTGACACCGTGACCCTCACCGACCACGGGCGCACCACCCCGGCGACGATCACCGGTGAGGTCCTGGGCACCAGCGACTCCGTCCTGCTGGACCGGTCCACGCTGGCCCCACTCGGCGGCGCCGTCGCCGAAGAGGCCATCGCCTTCCACATCGACCTCACCCCGGGCACCGACGCGAAGGCGTACGCCGACGCGCTGGACAGCGCGGTCCGGCCCATGGGGCTGAGCGCCGCTCCCGGCGAGCAGCACATCAACATCGTGGTGCTGGCGATGAACACCCTGGCGGCGACGCTCACACTGCTGCTCGCCGTGGTCGCGGGGCTCGGGGTGCTCAACACCGTGCTCCTGGACACCCGGGAGCGGGTGCACGACCTCGGGGTGCTCAAGGCGCTCGGGATGTCGCCCCGGCAGACCGTCGGGATGGTGCTCACCTCCGTCTGCGCCAGCGGACTGGTCGCCGGGCTGATCGGAGTCCCGATCGGGATCGCGGTGCACCACCAGGTGATGCCGGCGATGGCCCGCGCCGCCGGGATCGGGGTGCCCGACACGGACATCGGCGTGTTCGACCCGGCGGTGGTGGGGCCCCTGATACTCGGCGGCCTGGTGCTGGCCCTGCTCGGTGCCGCCCTGCCCGCCACCTGGGCGGCCCGGACCCGGACGGTCACCGCGCTGCGGACGGAGTGACGGCGGGGTCCTCTCCCGTCCCCCGGGCGGGAGAGGACCCCGGCAGGGCCTGCGGTCTCAGGACCTGCGGTCTCGGAACCCCTGAGACTGCGGGCCCAGGCCTCGGGCCCGCGGTCTCAGGAGTGAGGAGTCAGGACAGCCGTGCCGCCGCGTACGCCTCCATGGCGGCCCGCTGGTACGCGGCCAGGCCCGGGGCGATGGCCTCGTACGCGGCACCCCACTGCTCGTTCTCGGTGCAGGAGCGCGCGATCGCGAGGTACTCCTCCACAGTGACGGGCCGGATGGTGCCGAGCTGTCGGTACTCCTCGTCGATCGTGCTCTGCACGGGCTCGGCGTCGGCCGGGTGGCCGGCCGCCAGCAGCTCCGCCAGACGGACCATGCGCGCGGTCCGCTCGCGCTGCCCGGCCTCGACCTCCTCCGGGCTCATCGCGGCGGTCACCCGCCGGGCCGCCTCGGCGTGCTCGGGGAAGTCGCGCAGGCTCGCGTCGATGTCGGCGGGCTGCATGCCCTCGAACAGGTTCTCGGGTCGGTTGATGGTCATGGGCGTGCCGTCCTCTCGGGAACGTTCCAGGTCGGCGATCGTGCGGGAAACGGTGGCGGCCAGGGCGTCCAGCCGGTCGCGCTCGGAAACCAGCTGCCGATGGTGGCCCCGCAGGGCGTCCACTTGGTCCACCTGGTCATGCAGGATCCGGGCGATCCCGGTCAGTCCGACGCCCAGCGCCCGCAGCACGAGGATCTGCTGCAGTTGCAGCAACTGCCGTTCCTCGTAGTAGCGGTGGCCGTTGGAGCCGATCCTGGCCGGGGGCAGCAGTCCGATCTCGTCGTAGTGCCGCAGAGTCCGGGCGGTCACCCCGGACATCCGGGCGACCTCCGCAATCGGCCAGGCCATGGCCGCCTCCCCTCGCTTCCGGTTCCCCACGTTCGTCGTACCAGGGCCGGTTCCTCCGGCCCTGGTCACGACGGTAGAAGCTGCCGCTGCGGCAACTTCAAGTCCGCGTTTCCAGCACTTTGCCGAGCCCCTGCCGAGCCTCTGCCCAGCCCCAGCCCCTGCCGATTCCGGCCCGGTGCCGCCACCGCCACCGCCCCCGGCGCCTATGCCTCGCCGAACCAGTCCAGGGACTGCCCGTGCGGGCCGGTGAAGGCCACCGGCCGCTCGTCCAGGGCGAGCGCGAACAGCCCGGACCCGGCCGGGGCCGGGCGGGGCAGGCGTCGGGCGACGGCCGGCAGCACGGAGACCGCCTCGTTGGAGATCCAGTGCCCCGGCAGCTCCCGCACGGTCACCGCGAACTCCTCCCGCGCCTCCGGCGGCAGGTAGGCGAGTACGGCGCTGTGGAACACCACAGGCGTCGCTCCCGCCGGTACCTGCGCCACCAACTCCCGTACCGCCGCGTTGAGATCGCCGCGCACCAGCAGCGGCGGTTCGGCCCGGGCGACCCGGACGGCGCCGCGCAACCGGTCCAGCCGGTGGGTCTGCTCCGGCCAGACCAGCGACTCCAGCCAGCGCACGTCCTCCTCGGCCCGGACGTCCAGCGGATTGAGGTCGATCCCGGCCCGCCACACCACCTCCGGCAGCCGTTCCCGCAGGGACGCGGGGAGCGGCACCGGTCCGCTCACCGCGCAGTCCAGCGTCACCGGGCTCGTCACGGCACCGAACTCGGTCGCCGGGGCGCCCGTCCCGTCCGCCGACAGGTGCCGGTAGCGGTAGCGGTACCGGTCCGGGTACAGGCAGAGCCCGGCCGAGGCCCCCACCTCGATCAGCGCGAGGGGCTGCGGCAGTGCCGCCAGCAGCGGCAGGAGGGTGGCGCAGCGGCCCGCCTCGTTGGTCTGCGTCCGCCGCTCCAGCATCGTCGCCGATGCCTCGGCCCAGTGGGCCGCCACCCAGTCCCGGAAGGCCGGCCAGCCCTCCGTCACCGGCCCGCCCAGGTGGCGGACCGCGCCGAACAGCAGGTTCGGCTGCCGCTTCGCGGCCGGCAGCCCATCCAGCAGCGTGCGCAACCGGTCGTCCCCGGCGACGTGTTCGGCCAGGTCCTGGTAGATCGCGGAGTTGCCGCGAGCCTCCCGCTCCGCGAACGCGCGGTAGAGGTCCCCCGTATCGCTGTGCATCTCTCGCGTGCTCCTTCCGAGCGCCCGGAGTGAACGATGTGATCAAAGTGTTCGATGTGATCGAAGTGATCGAATCGCACAGCCTACGCCCGGCCCGGGAGCCCCTTCCGTCGTGCGCTCACCGTCGTCCGCGGCCGTCGCGCGGGGCCCTCGCCCGTCGCCCGTCGCCCTCGCCCGCCGCCCGGGGCCGTACCGGGCCGGTGGGGCCGGTCAGCGCAGCCCGCGTCCCGGCTGCCAGTCCAGCCCGGGGTACGGGCGCGGCCGGACGAGCCGGACCAGTCCGGTCGTCGACCACACCACCACCGTCAGCAGGCCGTAGAACACCAGCAGCGCCCAGAACGGGGTGGTGGACAGGCTCTGGTGCTCGAAGCGGCACCAGGCGTCCGGTGGCAGCCAGGACGCGCCCGTCTCCAGCAGTCGCCCGCCGCCCGACACCTGGCCGTGTTCGCACCGCTCGGCGTAGTGCAGCGACCGTACGTACAGCAGGCCGTACAGTCCGGCCGCCGAGGCGAGGGCGAGGGCTGCGGCGCCGACGAGGAGCACCGCCCGCCGTCGCCTGGCCGCCGTACGGATGTTCGTCACCGGGGCAGCGTACCGGCGACCGTCGCCCGCCCCGGAGGTGCGCGGCGGCGGCCCGGCGGAGCACGACGCCGCGGCGTCACCCCAGCAGGCCACCCATGTGCCCGTCCTCGGCGAGCAGCCGCCAGGACCGGCCCGGCGAGGCGAAGGCTTCCGGGTCGACGGCCTCCACCAGCCGGTCCACCACCGTGCTCAGCAGCGACTGCGGGTCGAACACGGCCCAGGTGCCGCGGCCCCGGCCGTAGTCCCAGCGCTCCCACTCGGCGCGCAGCCGCGCGTACGTCCACAGGGCGTAGAGCAGGGCGGACAGGTCGCGGTTCAGGTAGGCCTCGGGTTGGCCGTCGTCGTACCAGTCGGGCAGTTCCAGTCGGCCGGTGGCGCCGTCCAGCGCGATCGTGAGGTCGGTCGGCCAGTCCCCGAGCGCGATGAAGTCCCGCTGGTACGGGCGCTCCTCCTCGCCGTCGAAGTACTCCGGGTAGGCCTCGCCCATGGTGACCAGCGGCTCGTCGCACACCCCGAATATCGCCCCGCCCAGCGGCAGCCCGACCTCGGTCAGCAGCCGCCGGGTCGGCTCGTGCCGCAGCCCGGCGGGCAGGTGCTCGGGCCGGAACCGGTGGACCCGGCCGGGGCCGTCCTCCTCGTCCGTCAGCGCGGCGACCTCCGTCACCAGCTCCGCGCCGATGTCGTACGCGAGACCGTCCGGACCGCCCGGTGCCGCTCCCCAGCCCAGCGCCCGCACCAGCAGCGCGGTGGGCCAGTGGGCGGGCGGCGCGGCGTCGTCCCCGAACAGCGCGGCGTCGTCCCCGAACAGCGCGGGATCGACCTCCCGCATCCGCCGCCCGGCCTCCGCCAGCACCTCGGCCACGGCTGCCGGCCCGCGCCGCCCGTCCAGCGCCCGAGGCTGTCGGGCCGCCTCGGCGACCGCCTCCACCTCGCGCACCAGCCCGGCCAGCGCGGTCAGGTCGGAGGCCAGCAGGTCCCGTCGCGGGCCGCCGTTGTCCAGGAACACCTCACCGGTCGTGCCGTCCAGCAGCACCAGGTTGCCGACGGCGGCGAAGGGCGTGCAGTAGTCCGTCTCCCCGAGGACGAACAGTCGCTGCGTGTCGCCCGGGGCGGCTCGCAGCTCCCCGCTCCCGAGCGCGCCGAAGTCCAGGAACGCCCCGGCGGCCGGCAGCCCCTCCCGCGTCAGGAACTCCCGGCTCCCCGCGTGCACCACGCCGTCCGGCAACCCCGCCACCTGCTCGCACTCCACGTGCCCCGCCCTTCCCCGTCCCCGATCCCCAGACCCTAGCGGCCCGGTCGGACATCGCCGGCCGGTTTCGGGCCGGGGGAGGCACGACGGTCCACCGGCTCGGCGACCAGAGGGCCACGCTCCGGCGGCCAGGGGGCCGCGCGCAGGCCACGTGCTCGCTGCGGCGCGGATTCAGGCGCAGCGAGCCGCCCAGCTCCACGACGAAGGTGAACGGCTCCGCGAGCTCGGCCGCCGTACGGGCCTCCGCCCAGGCGGTGAACTCCCCGGCCGTGCGCACCGGTCGGCCGACGGGACCGCCCGCCGTCCGCAGCTCCGGCGGCCCCACGTACCGGTACGCCCGGCCGAAGCCGTCCGACACCTCCGCCGTGACACCCCGCTCGGCCAGCCGGACCCGCCAGTACGCCATCTCGACGGCCGCTCCGGCCGCGCCGAAGTCCCGCAGCCGGTCCAGGAGTTCACGCGACCGGGACAACGAGGCCCCGGAGACCTCGCGGAGCGTCCGCGGCGCTGCCGGCGGATCGGCGAGCGGCCCGGCGAGCCGGAGCCGGGCCGGGCCGTGGGTGGCCGACAGGGCTTCGCGGATGCCCTCCGGGGCCGGCTCCGGGCCCGTGTGCTCGCACAGTTCGGTGCCGCAGTGCGGGCAGGAGAGCGCGGAATCCCACCACAGCTCCCGCCCGTTCATCAGGAACTGCCCGACGCTCCGGACGGCGGCGCCCCCGCAGTCCGGGCATCGCACGGCCACCCGCACGCCCTGCTCCGCCCCGTTCACGTGCCGATCATGCCTGAGCCCGGCGGCCACCCCGTGCCGCCCGCCGACCGGCCCGGGCCTCGCGACCGGTCCCAGCCCGGTCCCAGTCCAGTCCAGGGTCAGGCCTCGGAGGCCGCGTCCACTGCCCCCAGCCGGACGAGCATGACCGAGGTCTCCCCGTCCGGTTCCACGTAAGCGGCGCGGACGCGGTGGCGCCCGGCGGCCAGGTCGAGGCGGAGCCGTCCCTCGGCGGCGGACTCCGCACCCGTCCACCCGGCGTCGAAGAGGTACACCGGACCGCCCGCCACCTCCCAGACCGTCTCCGGCTCCCATGCGGCGAGTCGCAGGGCCCGTGGCAGGGCGGCGAGGACCGCCTCCTCGGATTCCGCCGCCACCCAGCGCAACAGCAGTCCCTGTTCGGGCAGGTAGGTCGTCGACGCGGGCTCCTCGCCGAGGACCAGCGCCTGCGCCCCGCCGACATCCAGCAGCCCGAGGTGGCCGTCGGTCCCGCAGGCCCGGTCGTAGTCCGCGCCCGCACAACCCGTCCACGCACCCAGTGCCGCTTCGGGGACGAGCACCAGTGGCCCGCCCTCGGAATCGATCCACTCCATCAGGCTCATCGGAGCACCGTACGCCGGAGGCGGGTGCACAGGTTCGGATCCCACCGGGGCACTTCGCAGTGAGCGCCTGAAAGGCCGAGGTCAGCGGGTAGTTGCCGCCGGCCGGGGCCTTCGTCATGCCCCGGTCCCCGGCAGTGGCATTCTCGACCCCGGTCCGGACGGGACATCCGCCAAAACGGCTCCGCGGCCCGGTGGACAGCCGTAGGCTCCACACACATTGTGTGTTCATTCTCAGGGGGGGCCTGCATGAGTGACTACGTTGACCACGCCAACGCCGCCCGTGCGTATCTGGACCGGCTGCCAAAACGCGTGTCGCCCGACACTCTCGTCGGAGCCGCGAAGGTCGAGGCGTACCTCGCACTCGCCGCCGTCCTCGCCCGCCATCTTGAAACCCCGACCGACAGGTCCCGCCCGGCCCAGTAGCCTGTGCCCCGATCGCGCCCCGATCGGGCGGGGAACCACGGGGAGCCACGGGGGCAGCGGCCCCTCAGGGGCGGGTCGGGTGGCCGGCCCTGAGGGGCCGGCGGGTCAGGCGAGTCCGCCGGCCTTCCGGGCCGCCTGCTCCACGCGGTCGTGGTGGGCCTGCCACCAGTCCGCGTCGCCCTCGGCGGTGTTGGCGCCGTCGGGGCGTTGGCCGACGGCGCCGTCGACGAGTTCGCGGACCAGGTCGGCGTGGCCGATGTGCCGGTGGCATTCGGCGATCATGTGGACGAGCACCCGGTGCAGGGTCTGTTCGGGGCGGTCGCCGAACGGCAGCCGGCCGGTCGCGTCCAGCGGCAGGGCCTCGATGGTGGCGTCGGAGTGCGCCCAGACCCGCCGGTAGCGTCCGACGATCTCCTCGGTGCTCTCGTCCGCCCGCGCCCACAGGTCGCCGTTCGGCTCGGTGCCGCCGATGAACCACAGCGGGGCCTGCTCGGGGAACGGGCGCCCGAAGGTGTCGCCGAAGTAGAGGGCTTCGGCCCCGGTGAGGTGCTTGACCAGCCCGAGCAGGTTGGTCCCGGTGGGGGTGAGCGGGCGGCGCAGGTCGTACTCGGAGAGGCCTTCGAGCTTCCAGAGCAGGGCGTCGCGGGCGTCCTGGAGGTAGATCCGCAGGTCGGTCTTGTCATCCGTCACAGTCATGGGGACAGTCTGTCGATCACCGGGGGCCCGTCCACCGATTTCCGCTGCCCACTGTCCGCAGTCCGTTCGCCGCTCCCTGAAAGGGAATTGACGGACAGTCAATTCCCTTTCAGGGCAGATAGGTTCAGCGGACGACGTCGAAGACCTGCTTCTGCAGGCCGTTGCTGTAGGCCTCGTGCTCGACCAGCTTCAGCTTCTGGGCGTCCTTGTCCGTGCTGCTGAACAGGCGCTTGCCCGCGCCGAGCAGCAGGGGGTAGACGAGCAGGTGGTAGCGGTCGATCAGGCCGGCGTCGGAGAGGGCCTGGTTTAGGGCGGCGCTGCCGTGGGCGATGATCGGGCCGCCCTCGGTCTCCTTCAGGGCGGCGACCTCGTCGATCGAGCGCAGGATGGTGGTCTCGCCCCAGTTCGACACCAGGTCGTCGTCGGTGAGGGTGGTGGAGACGACGTACTTCGGGAGGGTCCGGTAGCGGGCGAAGTCCGCCATGTCCGGCCACACCGGGCTGAATGCCTGGTAGCTGACCCGGCCCAGCAGCATCGCGGTGGCCTCCTCCTGCTCCCGCCCCTTGATCTCGAACGCCTCGGGGACGAAGTCGATGTCCTTGAAGGTCCATCCGGAGTTCCGGTAGCCGGGCTCGCCGCCGGGGGCCTCGACGACGCCGTCGAGCGAGATGAAGGCGGAACTGATCAGGGTGCGCATGGGTGGTTCCTCGGTTCTCGTACGGGCTTGCGGGCTTGCGGGTCAGTAGGTCAGCGGGTCAGCGGGTCGGCAGGTCGGCGGGCCGGTAGGTCCACGGGCTCAGGCGAGCTGCCCGGTCAGCCACCGCTGCCAGGCGGCTTCGGCCCCCTCCGGTGCGGCGCCGAAGAGGTGGTGGAACATCAGCACCAGGCCCGAGCCGTGGTGGAAGGTGTACAGCCCGTCGGCGGTGCGGACTTCGAGGCGCTCGTCGTCCGCCCAGACCACCTCGCCGTCCAGCGGCGGCAGTCCGGCCGGCTCGGCGTGGGCCCGTGCGCCCGTGGTGACCGGAAGGGCCAGCGACAGGGCGCCGGCGAGGGCGGCCCGGACCTCCGGCTCCGGCCGTCCGGCGGACGGTGCCGCGGCGAAGACGGGTACGGCGGTGCGGCCGGTGAAGTGGGTGAGGTACTCGCGGAGCGTGTGGAGGTGGAAGGGCCAGCCGCGGCGCAGCGCGTCGTACTCGTCCTGCCAGTCGTTGCCGAGCAGGCCGCTGTGGACGACGCGCAGTACGGTGGCGCCGCCGTCCCGGCCCTCGATCAGGTACTCGAAGGCCATGAAGCGGCCGTCCTCGGCGGCGGCCGTACGGGTGGCCAGGCGCTTGCCGGGTTCGTAGGCGGTGATCACCGCCTCTGAGCGGTGGCCCCCGGTCTCCATGGCGGCGGTGCCGCCCTCGCGCGGGTCCAGTTCGTTGCGGCCCATGAACCAGGAGTCGATCCCCGGTCCGGTGGCGATCGCGTCCCAGACCTGGTCGGGGCTCGCGGGCAGGGAGGTCTCCAGCTCGATCTCGAACGGGTGCGTCATCGTGGGTCCTCCTGCTTCGGTTCGGTCCCGGCCCGGTTCGGCTCGGTCCCGGTCTGTGCTGTCGCTGTCGCTGTCGCTGTCGCTGCCGCTGCCTCGGGTTCAGGCTCGGGTCCGGCCGCGGGCTGTGCCACCGCGGGGATCTGGTGGAGTCCGACGATCACCCGGTGGCTGCGGCCGTCGGGGGCGGACTCGTCGTGGTAGCGGCTGACGAGGGTCGCCACGGCCTGGGCCAGTTCCTCGGCGAAGGCCGTCCGGTCGGCGGCGGAGGCGAACCGCACCTGTGCGTCGATGCCGAAGGTGGCGACCCGCCGCCGGGCCCGGGTGGCGCCGGTGAGCAGGCTCCCGACCTCTTGCACCAGCCGCGAGCCGAGGGCCAGCAGCCAGCGGGCGGAGAGCTGGTCGGGTGAGCGGGAGGGGTCGGGGCTGACGGCGGCGAGGACGCTGGGGGAGATCACGTAGGAGGCCGCGGTGGCGCGGTACACCCGTTCGGTGACGTTGCCCTTGCGCCGTTCCTGGACGAGTTCGACGAGTGCGTGTCGTTCCAGTTCCTTCAGGTGGTAGTTGACCTTCTGCCGGGGCAGGCCCAGGCGGGTGGCCAGCATGGCGGCCGAACCGGGTTCGGCGAGGGCGGCGAGGATCCGGGCCCGGATCGGGTCCAAGGACGCCTCGGCCGCGGCGGGTTCTTCGATCACAGCGACGTCCAGCACTGTTCCAGGATCTGACCGACAGAAAAATTTGTCAAGGAAAAAAGATTTGTCGGTAGTCCGGTCGGCCGAGCGTTTTCACCCGTCCGGCGGCGGCACCCGCCGTGACCTGGCACGGAGTGTGACGGGTCGGGCTACGGGGTCGGACTTGAATCTTTGCGAACAGATGTTCGATCCTGGGGTCGTGCCCGTTTTCGAATCTGTTTTCGAATCCACCGTCGAGCAGCCCGCACGCCCCCTGCTCCGACCGGTGGCGCTCCCGGCTGCCCTGCCGGGGGAGCGCGGGGGGTCCGGGGCGACGGCGGAGACCCGGGGCCTGCTGCCGGTGCCACCCGCCCTGCGGGAGGTCCTGCCGGACGGCGGGCTGCGGCGCGGCACCGCCGTGTCGGTGGCGGGCGGGGACGCCGGACTGCTGCTGGCGCTCGCCGCCGGAGTACGGGAGACCGAGGGCGGCTGGGCGGCGGCGGTCGGGCTGCCCGACCTCGGACTGGCCGCCGCCCAGGGCTACGGGCTGGACCTGCGCCGACTGCTGGTCGCGGACGACCCCGGGCCGCACTGGGCCGAGGTGGTGTCGGTGCTGGCCGGCGCGGTCGAACTGATCATGCTGCGCCCGGACGGGCCGGTGCCGCCGAAGTCGGCCGCCCGGCTGGCGGCGGTGCTGCGGCGCAGCGGCTGCGTACTGCTGGTCGCCGGGCCGTGGCCGGGCGCGGTGCTGCGGCTGGCGGTGCGGTCCGGGCACTGGGTCGGGCTGGGCGACGGCCACGGGCAGCTCGCCGGCCGGCAGGTGGAGGTGGTGGCCGAAGGCCGGGGCTCGGCGGTGCGCGGCCGCACGGCCCGGCTCTGGCTGCCGGACGAGTACGGCGCGGTGCGCCCGCTCCGGGAGCAGTCGCAGCCCGTGGCGGAGCCGGCGGCCCCGCACATCGCGGCGGTGGTCTGAGATGCCCGGGAGCGGGAGAGCGGGCGGCGAACGACCCGACAGCGAGCGGTCCGAGAGCGCGGGACCCGAGAGTACGAGACCCGAGAACGCGGGACCCGAGAGCGCGGGACCCGAGAACGAGCGACCCGGCAGCGCGACGCCCGGCGGCGAGCCGCCCGGGCCCGTGGCGGACCGGACCCCCCGGGTGCTGGCGGTCTGGTGCCCGGACTGGCCGGTGGTGGCCGTCACCGCCGACGACCCGGTGGCGGTGACCGAGGGCGGGCGGATCCTCGCCTGTTCGGCGGGCGCCCGGGCGGCCGGGGTGCGGCAGGGGCAGCGGCTCAAGCTGGCCCAGCGGCTCTGCCCGGAGCTGGAACTGCGCGACCGCGACCCGGAGGCGGAGGCCCGCCGCTTCGAGCCGGTGGTCGCGGCGGTGGAGGCGTTCACGCCCCGGGTGGAGGTGATCCGCCCGGGCCTGTGCGCGATCCCGGTGAAGGGGCCGGGGCGCTACTTCGGCGGCGAGGAGGCGCTGGCGGCCAAGGTTCGTACGGCGGTGGCGGACGCCCTCGGGCAGCCGCCCGTCCCGGACGCCGTCCCCGGCGCGGTCACCCCCGCCACCCCCACCACCCCCGACACCCTCACCGCCCCCGCCACCCCCGCGCGCCCCGGCACCCCCGCCACCCCCGCGCGCCCCGGCACCCCCCGGGCGAACACCCCGCAAGCCCAGGTCGGCGTCGCCGACGGCCTGTTCGCCGCCGTGCTCGCCGCCCGGGCGGGTGTGCTGGTCCCGGCCGGCCGGACGGCGGAGTTCCTCGCCCCGTACCCGGTGGGCACGCTGGGCGACGAGGCGCCGGCCGAGTTGCTCGGGCGCCTCGGCCTGCCCACCGTCGGGGCGTTCGCGGCACTGCCGTCCGAGGCGGTCGCGGACCGCTTCGGCCCGGCCGGGACGGCCGCGCACCGGCTGGCCCGCGGGCTGCAGCCGCGCCCGCTGGTACCGCGCGACCAGGAGCCGGACCTCGCCGTCGAGCAGCGCTTCGATCCGCCGGAGCCGCTGGCCGAGCCGCTGGTGTTCGTCGCGCGCACGCTGGCCGAGGCGCTGCACCAGCGGCTGGCCGGGGCCGGGTTGACCTGCCGCCGGGTGGCCGTCGAGGTGGCCTGCGCGGACGGCCGGACGGCGTCCCGGCTGTGGCGGCACGAGGGCAGGCTGTCGGCGACGGCGCTGGCCGAGCGGGTCCGCTGGCAGCTCCAGGCCTGGCAGGGCGCGGGCACCTTCGCCGCCGCCGGGGAGGACCCCGACACCGGCTTCACCCTGCTCCGGTTGGCCCCCGACGGCCTTTCCCCGGACCAGGGGCGCCAGTTGGGGCTGTGGGGCCAGGCGGTCGCCGACGACCGGGTGGAGCGCGCGGTCGCCCGGGTGCAGGCGGTGCTCGGGCACGCCGGGTTGCGCCGGATCGAGCCGGCCGGCGGGCGCGGTCCGGGGGAGCAGGCGGTCAGGGTGCCGTGGGGCGAGCCGTACGACGCGGCGGTGCCGGCCGACGCGCCGTGGCCGGGGCGGCTGCCGGAGGTGTGGCCGGCCGTGGTGCTGCGGGAGCCCGCGCCGGTACGGGTGCTGGACGGGGCCGGGCAGCCGGTCACGGTGGACGGCCGGGCGGGGGTGTCGGCGCGGCCGGTGCTGGTCGTGGTCCGGGGGCGGGAGGAGCGGGTCGACGGCTGGACCGGGCCGTGGCCGGCGGTCGAGTACTGGTGGGACCGGTCGCTCGCCCGACGCCGGGCGCGGTTCCAGGTCGTGGTGGGCGGCGGCCGGGCGCTGCTGCTGACGGTGGAGGGGGGTGCGTGGTACCTGGAGGCCGGTTACGACTGACCGGCGGCCGGGCCGAAGGGGGGCAGGACGAGCACGAGAACGACGAAGGCGACCCCCGATGGGCTTCACCAGCCACCCCACCGTTCCCTGGAGCGAACTGCACCGGCGGCTGACCGGCACGGCGCCGGACCGTACGGTCGTCCCGCTGCACCGCCCCGGCCGGCCGGAGCCCGCGGCGCCGCAGGAACACCCCGCGCCGTCGCCCCCGATGCCGGAGGGCCGCGGGAACCCGGAGGACCCGAAGGGCCCCGCCGGTCCGCAGGAGCCCTGGGCCGAACTGCACGTCCATTCCGCCTTCAGCTTCCTGGACGGCGCCAGCGACCCGGAGGACCTGGTCGCCGAGGCGGCCCGGCTGGGTGTGGAGACCCTGGCGGTCACCGACCACGACGGCCTGTACGGCGCCGTCCGGCTCGCCGAGGCGGCCCGGGGCACCGGGGTGGCCACCGTGTTCGGCGCCGAGCTGACCCTGAACCGCCCCCCGACCGCCCCGGCCGAGGCCGAGCGCCCGCAGCCCCCGCGAACCCCGCAACCCCCGCAGAACCCGCGAACCCCGAACCACCCCCCGGCCGAGGCCGAGCACCTGCTGGTCCTCGCCCGCGACCCGGCCGGTTACCGCAGGCTCTCCGCCGCGATCGCCGCCGCCCAGCTGGCCGGCGGCGCGAAGGGCCGCCCGGTGTACGACCTCGCGGCGCTGGCCGGGGCGCACGACGGCCACTGGGCGGTGCTCACCGGCTGCCGCCTCGGCCGGGTCCCGGCGGGCCTGGCGGACGGTACGGCCGGGCAGCGGCTCACCACCCTCACCGAGGCGTTCGGGCGCGAGAACGTGTACGTCGAACTGATCGACCAGTGGCTGCCCGGCGACGACCGGCGCAACGACGCCCTCGCCGCGCTCGCCGCCGGACACGGGCTGACCGCCGTCGCCTCCACCAACGCCCACCACGCCGGTCCCGCCCAGGGCCGCCTCGCGCAGAGCCTCGCCGCGCTGAGCGAGCGCCGCACCCTCCAGGACGCGGCCGGCTGGACCAGGGCGGCCGGCACCGCGCACCTGCGCTCGGGCCGCGAGATGGCCGGCCGGCTGGCCCGCTTCCCGGGCGTGCAGCGGGCCACCGCCGACCTCGGCCGGGCCTGCGCCTTCGACTTCGCCCGGCTGGACCCGGAGCTGCCCGGCTTCCCCGTCCCCGAGGGCGAGACCGAGACCAGCCACCTGCGCGCCCTGGTCGCGGCCGGGGGCCCGGCCCGCTTCGGCCCCGGCAACGCCGCCGCCCGCCGCCAGCTCGCCAGGGAGCTGGACGTGATCGAGGACCTCGACCTGGCCGGCTACTTCCTGATCGTGCACGACATCGTGGACTTTTGCCGCAGCCAGGACATCTGGTGCCAGGGGCGCGGCTCGGCCGCCAACTCGGCGGTCTGCTACGCCCTCGGGATCACCGCCGTCGATCCGGTCCACTACCGGCTGCTGTTCGAGCGCTTCCTCTCCACCGCCCGGGACGGGCCGCCCGACATCGACCTGGACATCGAGAACCGCCGTCGCGAGGAGGTCATCCAGTACGTCTACCGCCGCTACGGCCGCGACCACGCCGCCCAGGTCGCCAATGTGATCACCTACCGGCCCCGGCTGGCGATCCGCGACGCAGCCAGAGTGCTCGGCTACCCGCAAGGGCAGGTGGACGCCTTCAGCCGGCAGACCGACTTCCGCTCCGCCCCCGGCGCGGACGCCGTCATCCCGGCCGACGTGCTCTCGCTCGCCACCCGGCTCCACGGCCTGCCACGCCACCTGGGCATCCACTCGGGCGGCATGGTGCTGACCCGGGAGCCGATCGGCGAGATCTGCCCGACCGAGTGGGCCCGGATGCCGGGGCGTTCCGTCCTCCAGTGGGACAAGGAGTCCACCGCCGGTGCCGGGCTGGTGAAGATCGACCTGCTCGGCCTCGGCATGCTCGCCGCGCTGCACGACGCCTGCGACCTGGTCGAGCGCCACCACGGCCTGCGCTACGACCTGGCGACCATCCCGGACGACGACCCGGGCGTGTACGCGATGCTGCGCCGGGCCGACACCGTCGGCGTGTTCCAGGTCGAGTCCCGCGCCCAGATGGCGACGCTGCCCCGGCTCAAGCCCGACCACTTCTACGACCTGGTGGTCGAGGTCGCGCTGATCCGCCCCGGCCCGATCCAGGGCGGTTCCGTCCACCCGTACCTGCGCCGCCGCGCCGGGGCGGAGCCGCCCGGCTGCCCGCACCCGCTGATGGAGAACGCGCTCGGCAAGACCCTCGGGGTGCCGCTGTTCCAGGAGCAGATGATGCAACTCGCCATCGACTGCGCCGGGTTCAGCCCCGCCGAGGCCGACCGGCTGCGCCAGGCGATGGGCGCCAAGCGCTCGCACGAGCGGGTCGCCCGGCTGCGCGAGCGGCTGCTGGGCGGGATGGCCGAGCGCGGCATCCCGCCGGAGGTCGCCGAGGACGTCTACGGCAAGATCGAGGCCTTCTCCAACTACGGCTTCCCGGAGAGCCACGCGATCAGCTTCGCCTACCTGGTGTACGCCAGCGCCTGGCTCAAGCACCACTTCCCGGCGGCCTTCACCTGCGCCCTGCTGGCCAACCAGCCGATGGGCTTCTACTCGCCGCTCAGCCTGGTCGCGGACGTGCGGCGGCACGGCGTCCGGGTACGCGGGGTGGACGTCAACGCCAGCGGGGCGCGTCCCACCCTGGAGCCGTACCGGGGGCCGACCCCGAAACCGCCGCTGACCGCCGGGCGCCCGCAACCGGCCATCCGGCTCGGCCTGGAGACCGTCCGCGGCATCGGCACCCCGCAGGCCGAGGCGGTCGTGGCCGGACAGCCGTACGCCGACCTGGAGGACTTCGCCCGCCGCACCGGCCTGCCCGCACCCGCCCTGGAGGCGCTGGCGACCGCCGGGGCCTTCGACTGCTTCGGGCTGACAAGGCGTCAGGCTCTGTGGGCGGCAGGGGCGTTCGCCGGGATCTCGGCCGCGCTGATCCCCGGCACCACGCCCGGCACCGGCGCCCCGGAGCTGCCCGGGATGAGCCCGGTCGAGGAGACCATCGCCGACCTGTGGGCCACCGGCACCTCCGCCACCAGCCACCCGCTGCAGCACCTGCGGGCCCACCTGGAGCGCGGTGGCGCGCTCTGCGCGGCCCGCCTCCCGGACGTGCCGCCGGGGACGGCGGTGCTGGTCGGCGGCCTGGTCACCCACCGGCAGCGGCCGCCGACGGCGGGCGGGGTGCTCTTCCTCAGCCTGGAGGACGAGACCGGCCTGATCAACGTGATCTGCAACCGCCCGGTCTGGGAGTCCCAGCGCCGTACCGCCCTGGACCGGGCCGGGCTGCTGGTGCACGGCCACATCGAACGCGACCGGGGCGCCACCAACCTGATCGCCACCCGGCTCACCCCGCTCCGGATCGGGCTCTGAGAACACCGGGGCCCCCGAAGCCGCCGAAGCTTCGAGGGCCCCGGAACAGGCCGAACAGGCCGAGTGGGCCGGCCGGCCCGGCAGGCCGGCCGGGCCGGCCGGGAAGGTCAGGCCGGGTAGCCGATCTCCGCGAGGTCCTCCGCGAGCTCCTCCAGGTCGGTGTCCGGGTTGAGCGCCGCCACCACCTCCGGGGTGAGCGGGCGCAGCGCCAGGACGTGCCCGATCGCGGCGAGGTCCAGCGGCTGCTCCGACTCGAAGTACTCCTCGGCCCAGTCCCGGTACGCCTCGGCCGAGCCGTCCAGCACCAGCGCGAACAGCTCCGCGCCGGACTGCTCGGCGGCCGGGCCCTGCCAGGCCGCGTCGCCGGGGGCGCGCCAGAAGCAGAGGGTGACGGTGGGCCCGTCCTCGTCCCCGAAGGCGGGCTCCTCGGCGAAGCGGCGGAACTCCTCGGGGACGGCCGCGAGCAACTCGGGGGCGTTGGGGGTCTCGTGGTCGAAGCCGCGTCCGTAGGCGCCGGCGGGGGAGAAGACCACGACCCAGTCGTCGCCCTCGCCGTTGCGCATCGAGGCCAGCACCTCGTCCTCGTCCCAGGAGGCGTCGAAGGAGTGGTACCGCGCCTCCCAGTCGTCCGGGCTGAGGATCGCGTCGAGGGTGGCCAGCGCGCGGCAGCGGTCGCGCAGGTCGGAAATGGCGGGCAGGTTGCCGAGCAGGGCGTTCATGCCCGCCATTGAACCCCAAAGCCGGACCCCGGAGCGACGCCGGTGCTACGCCCGGGGCGGGCGTTCCTTGCCCGGCGCCCCCGCGAAGGCCTGGGCGATCGGGAGCCAGGCGGTGGCGACCGGGCCGGTGGCGGTGAGGGCGAGGTCGTCCCGGTGGCGGCGCCGGGTCACCAGGAGGCAGAAGTCCAGGGCCGGGCCGGTCACCAGGTCCTGTGCCCCGGCCGGGCCGAGGGCCCACGTCCCGCCGTCGGGGGCGGTCAGTTCGAGCCGTACCGGCCGTTCCGGCGCGGGCAGGCCGTGCACGGTGAAGGCGAATCCCAGGGTGCGCAGCCCCAGGTGGGCGATGTGCCGCAGCCGGGCGGTCGGCTCGCGGGTGACGCCGAGCGCGTCGGCGACGTCCTGGCCGTGCGCCCAGGTCTCCATCAGCCGCGCGGTCGCCATCGACGCGGGCTTCATCGGCGGGCCGAACCAGGGCAGCCGTACGTCGGCCGGCGCGGCGGACAGCGCCTCCCGCGCCGCCTCCCGCCCGGCCCGCCAGCGGGCGAGCAGCACCACCGGCTCGGCGGCGGCGCCCTCCCGCGCCCCCTCCTCGACCGGGTCGGCCCCGGCCGCCACCAGTTCGGCGAAGCGGGCGCCGAGCGCCGCGTCGAAGCCCTCCGCGTCCCGGGCGGCCAGCGCCGTCCAGTCGTCGGTCCAGGCCAGGTGGGCGATCTGGTGCGCGATCGTCCAGCCCTCGGCGGGCGTCGACCGGGTCCAGCCCTCCGCCGGCAGGCCGGTGAGCAGCCCGTCCAGGACGGCGCTCTCGGCCCGCAGGTCCTCCAGCACGCCCAGGACGTCCGCCGCGGGCGGCGCCGGGGCGTGCGGGGCGCTGGGAGTGCTCGGCTCGGTCATCGGTTTCCCCTCCGATCAAGGCAGTCGCTACCCGCCCGTAGTCACGGCCGCACCCTACGCCCGCCCCGCCACCGGCGCCCGGCACTCCGCGAAACACGCACGTCGGAACCCTCGCCACCGCCCGCACCGCGTGTGACAATCGCGCGATGACGAGCGCGGACACCCCCCAAGCTGCGCGCCCGGCCGACGGTACCGCGCGCCCCGAGGACCCCGAACTCGACGCCCGGGCGGCCGAGCTGGTGCGGGACGCCGTGCTGGGCGACCTCGCCCGGCGGGTGGTGGCGGAGTGCGGCGTCGACGTCGGCCTGGTCGGCCTGCCGGAGCCGCTGCCGGGCCACGGGAAGGGCTGCGAGGGCATGGTGCTGCGCCACTGGGCCGGCACCCGGGCGGACCTGCTGCACAACGTGCCCGTCCCGGCCGGACTCGGCCTCGGCGGCCGGGCGCTCGCCGAACGCGCGCCCACCTGGGTGCCCGACTATCGTGCGGCGACGACCATTTCGCACCACTACGACGCGGCCGTGGCGGCCGAGGACCTGTACGCGATGCTCACCGTCCCGCTGCTGGACGGGGCCGCCGTGCACGGCGTGGTGTACGCCTCGGTACGTGCCGTGGTGCCGTTCGGGGACGTCCGGATCGCCGCCGTCGGCGGCCTCGCCCGGGCCGCCGCGCGGGCGCTCGCCGGAGCCGCCGCCTGGAACCGCGAGAAGCCCCGGCCAGCCGCCCCCGTACGGCCGTTGACCCCGCGCGAGCACGAGGTGCTGCGCTGGGCGGCGACCGGCCGGACCAACCCGGAGATCGCCGCCCGGCTGGGCCTGACCTGCAACACCGTGACCGGCTACCTCAAGTCCGCGATGCACAAGCTCGGCGTCCGCAACCGGACCGAACTCGCCCTCGCCGCGCGGGAGTCGGGCCTGGTCGGCTGAGCCCCGGCGACCCGGCGACCCGGCGACCCGGCGACCCGGCGACCCGGCGGCCCGGCGGCCCGGCGGCCCGGCGGCCGGGCGGGCCTGGTCAGTTGACCCCGCGCTCCCGGTCGGCCCAGTACGGCTCGCGCAGCCGGAACTTCTGCAGCTTCCCGGTGGCGGTGCGCGGCAGCGCGTCCCGGAACTCCACCGAGGTGGGCGACTTGTAGCCGGCCAGCCGCTGCTTGCAGTGCGCGATCAACTCGCCCTCGGTGACCGGCCCGTGGCCCTCCCGCAGGACCACCAGCGCCTTCACCGTCTCGCCCCACTTCTCGTGCGGCACCCCGATCACCGCGGCCTCGGCGACCGCCGGGTGGCCGTACAGGCAGTCCTCCACCTCGATCGAGGAGACGTTCTCCCCGCCGCTGATGATGACGTCCTTCTTCCGGTCCGAGATCGTCAGCTGCCCGTCGGTGAGGACGCCGCCGTCGCCGGTGTGGAACCACTCGTCCCGCAGCGCCTCGGCGGTGGCCTCGGGCTGCTGCCAGTAGCCGTCCAGCACCGTGTTGGAGCGCACCAGCACCTCGCCGGAGGCGTCCACCCGCAGCCGGGTACCGAGTGCCGGGGCGCCCGCCTGCACCAGCTTCTCGGCCCGCTCGGCGGCCGGCAGCGCGTCCCACTCGGCCCGCGAGCGGTTGACCGTGACGATCGGGGAGGTCTCGGTCAGCCCGTAGAGCTGCATGAACTCCCAGCCGAGCTGCTCCTCGACCTGCTGCACCACCGAGGTCGGCGGCGGGGCGCCGGCCACGATCATCCGCACCCGGTCCCGGCCGGGCACCGGGCCGTCCCAGTCGGCGGCCGCGTCCAGCACCATCTGGACCACGGCGGGCGCGCCGGACAGGAAGGTCACCCCGTGCCGCTCGACCCGGCGCAGGATCTCCGCGCCGTCCACCTTGCGCAGCACGATGTGCCGGGCGCCGAGCCCGGTCAGCGAGAACGGCAGGCCCCAGCCGTTGGCGTGGAACATCGGCAGGGTGTGCAGGTAGACGTCCCGGTCGTTCGCGCCGTAGTGCAGGCCCATCAGCGTCGCGTTCAGCCAGACGTTGCGGTGGGTGAGCTGAACGCCCTTGGAGCGGGCGGTCGTTCCGCTGGTGTAGTTGATGGTGGCGGTGTCGTTCTCGGAAACCGCGTACTGCCGGGGGGAGTTGTCGAAGTCGTACAGCAGGGCGTCGCTGTCCGCGCCGAGCACGAACTTGTGCTTGGCCACCACTCCGTCGAGCGCGTCGGCGAGTTCGGGGTCGACCAGCAGGACGGAGGCGCCGCTCTGCTCGATGATGTACGCGACCTCCTCGGCCTTCAGCCGGAAGTTCACCGGCACCAGCACCCGGCCGTACCCGCTCACGCCGAAGAAGGAGGTGAGCAGCCGGGCCGAGTTGTGCGAGACGACCGCGACCCGCTCGCCGGGCCCGACCCCGAGCCGGTCCAGCCCGGCCGCCTGGGCCCGGGCGAGTCCGGCGACGCGGCGGTAGCTCAGCTCGCCCCAGGATTCGGCCGGCTGCACCGGCTCGTCGACGATGCCGACCCGGTCGCCGTAGACCAGCTCGGCCCGGTCGAGGAAGTCCATCACGGAGAGTGGAATCTGCATGGGCCCACTGTCCTCCCCCACCCGCCTCCTGCACACCCCCGATCGGGGGTGTCGCCCGCCCCCCGGCGGCCCTTCCGCCGTCGGTCGAGCCAGGCGCGGATACCGGGCCCGAGAGCCCGCCCCGGCGCCGCCGACTGGTAGGAAGGGCGCACCGCACGGTCATCCACCCACGGGGAGAACACCCATGAGCGACGAACTGCCCGGCTCCGGCCACTGCCTCGCGGAGGACGTCTCCGTCTCCCCGGCCGGCACCGACCCCGGCGAGCCCGGTCCGACCGCGCTGGGGCTGGGAGGGCCCGGAGAAGTGACCGTCACCGTGCATCCGACCGCCGAAGGCCTGCTGCTGAGGCCCTTCGAGTCCGCGGACGCGCCGGCCCTGGTCGAGATATACCGGGACGAGACGCTGCGCCGCTTCACCGCACCCCGCTGGACACGGCCGAGCAGGCCGCGCACTGGCTGGGCGTGCAGTACGAGGGCCGGCTGGCCGGCACCCGGTACACCTTCGCGGTCGTCGAGGCCGGCCGGCTGGTCGGCACCGTGGTGCTCAAGCGCGGTGCGCCGGGCGGGGGGACGGCCGAGGTGGGGTACTGGACGGCGGGCCCGGCCCGCGGCCGGGGCGTGGCACCGCGCGCGGTGGAGGCTCTCACCGTCTGGGCGTTCGACGTCTTCGCGGAGGACGGCCTGGGCCGGCTCGACCTGCTGCACGAGGGCGACAACCACGCCTCCTGCCGGGTCGCGGAGAAGAGCGGCTACCCGCTGCTGGAGATCGTTCCGGCGTTCCCGCCCTATCCGCTGGACGGCCACCGGCACTCCCGGAAACGGCTGGACGGATCCGAACACGGCAGGTCAGAGTAGGCCTCATGGCTTCTCTGGTACGACATGTGACGATCGATTGCGCCGACCCGTACGCCCTGGCGAGCTTCTGGGCGCAGGCACTGGACGGCACCCTGGCCGAGGACGACAACCCGGGGGACGAGGAGGCCGCGGTGCTGTCCGACGGCGCCCAGCTGCTGTTCATCCGGGTGTCCGACGGCAAGTCGGTGAAGAACCGGGTCCACCTCGACCTCCAGCCGCAGGACCGCGGCCGGGACGAGGAGGCGGCGCGTCTGGTCGCCCTGGGCGCCACCGTGCTGGGCGACCACCGCCGGCCGGACGGCACGGGGTGGATCACCCTGGCGGATCCGGAGGGCAACGAGTTCTGCGTCGAGCGCAGCCGGGCCGAGCGCGTCGCCACCGGTCAGGCCTGAGCCGGATCCCCGCTTCGGCCGCCCGCCCGGAGGCCGCTGCGGGGAGTCCGTCCGATAATCGACCCTGTCCGATGCCGATCGGCCGGACGCCGATCGGACGGGTGTTGTCCGCTCCGGCGCCGGTCGGCACCCGCAGCCCCACCGAGCCACCAGGCAGGTACCCCATGGCCAGGATCGCCGTGATCGGCGCCAACGGCAGCATCGGCAGCGCGGTCGTCGCGGAGGCGGCGGCGCGCGGGCACGAGGTCACCGCCGTGGTCCGCGACCCGGACCGCTACCGGGGCGGGGCCGCCGCCGTCGAGCGCGGGGACGTGCTGGACCCGGCGGACGTGGCCCGGGTCGCGGCCGGCCGGGACGTCCTGGTGAGCGCGGTCGGCGGCGGCGACGGCCCGGGCCACCTGGCGCTGATCGAGCCCGCCGCCCGCTCCCTGGTCGAGGGCCTGCGCGGGCTCGACGGCGCGGCGCCCCGGCTGATCGCGGTCGGCGGGGCGGGCAGCCTGGAGACCGCGCCGGGCGTGCGGGTCTGGGACGCCCCGGGGCTGCCGGGGCCGGTCCTGCAGATCATGCACGCGCACGGCGCGGCGCTGGACTACTTCCGGACGGTCTCCGACCTCCGCTGGACGGTGCTCAGCCCGGCCGCCGAGATCGGCCCGGGGGAGCGGACCGGCCGGTACCGCACCGGACTGGAGCAGCTGCTCACCGACGCCGAGGGGCGCAGCCGGATCTCGGTGCCGGACTACGCGGTCGCCCTGGTGGACGAGATCGAGCAGCCCGAGCACATCGGCGAGCGCTTCACCTGCTGTGCCCTGTGAGCGCCGGCCCTATGGTGCCGGTCCTCGCGGGCGCCGGCCCCGGTGCGGGGTTCAGCCCAGCTGGATCGAGCGCTTGGCCAGGCCCATCCAGAACCCGTCGATGACGCTGCGCTGGCTGTCCAGGTCGGCCTCGCCGGCGCCGAGGGTGACGAACAGCGGGGCGAAGTGCTCGGTGCGCGGGTGGGCGAGGCGCCCGGCCGGGGCCTTGTGCTCGAAGTCGAGCAGCGCGTCGAGGTCGTGGGCCTCCAGGGCGCGCCGGCCCCAGTCGTCGAACTCGGCCATCACCGAGGTGATCCGGCCGTCGCTGCTGAGTGCCCGCAGGTTGTGGGTGAAGAAGCCGCTGCCGACGATCAGCACGCCCTCGTCGCGCAGCGGGGCGAGCTTGCGGCCGATCTCCATCAGCCGCCGGGGGTCGAGGGTGGGCAGCGAGACCTGGAGGACCGGGACGTCGGCCTCGGGGTACATCTCGACCAGCGGGACGTAGGCGCCGTGGTCGAGCCCGCGGTCGGGGATGTCCTGGACGGGCGTGCCGGGGGCGCGCAGCAGCTTGCGCACGCGCTCGGCGAGCTCGGGCGCGCCGGGGGCGGCGTACCGGACCTGGTAGTAGTGCTCGGGGAAGCCCCAGAAGTCGTAGACCAGCGGCATGGTGGTGACGGTGCCGAGGGCGAGCGGGGCCTCCTCCCAGTGCGCGGAGACCATCAGGACGGCCTTGGGCCGCGGCAGGTCGGCGGACCAAGCGGCCAGTTCGCCCGGCCAGACCGGGTCGTCGGCCAGCGGCGGAGCGCCGTGCGACAGGTACAGGGCGGGCATGCGCTCGGGGGCCGCGGCGCTCATGGCGTCCTCCTCGGGACCGGATCGTGAGGGTTCACGGGGTGGTGGTTCGATAGTAGTTCAAATTTGAACGTCTACTGGGATCGACGGTACACCTTCGTTCGAATTTGAACAACAGGAGTAGGATTCGTCCCATGTCCTCACTGAACGAACCCCGCTGGCTGGACCCGGACGAGATGGCCGCCTGGCGGGGCTTCGTCACCGCGAGCAACCTGCTGAACCGCCGGCTGGAACGCCAGCTGAAGGACGACTCCGGCCTCTCGCACCAGCAGTACGAGATCCTGGTGCACCTCTCCGCCGCCCCCGGCGACTCGCTGCGGATGACCGAGCTCGCCGACAAGCTGGTCACCTCCAAGAGCGGCCTGACCTACCAGGTCACCCAACTGGAGCGGATGGGGCTGGTCGGTCGCCGCTCCTGTCCCAGCGACGTGCGCGGCGTCTTCGCCGAACTCACCGACCAGGGGCGGGAGGTGCTGCGCCAGGCCGCGCCCGGACACGTCGCCCTGGTCCGCGAGCTGCTGATCGACGTGCTCAGCCGCGAGCAGCTGGCCGTCCTCGCCGAAGGCCTCGGCCGGGTCAGCACCCGGCTCCGCCAGGACGAGACCCCCTGACCCGCCCGCTTCCGGCCGACGCCCCGTCCGTGGTCGAATGATCCGAACGTGCGAGCGACAGAGGGGGGATCCGAATGCTCGTGGACATTCTGACCGCGGTCGTCGAGGTGCTGGGGGCGGTGGGCGGACCGGCGCCCGGAGATCCGGAGACGGACGGGAAGAAGAGCGGTGACGCGTTCGCCGAGGGGCAGGTGCTGGTCTTCCCGGGTTCGGTCACCGGAGCCCGGCCGTACTGCCGTCCGACGGCGGAGTTCCTGCACGTCTCGGTGACCGCGCTCGCGATCTCGCCGCTGCGCGCGAGCAGCGCGCGGGCCCACCACCTGCCCGCCGGGCTGGAGGTGGCCGAGGTCCGGCGGTGGCGCGAGGGCGACCCGGAGGCGATCGAGAGGCACTGGGACGTGATCGAGTGCCGGGACGGCGAGGACGTGGTCCTGGTCGGCTGCTCCACCGGCAGTGCCCGCTACGTCCTGCGGGCGCTGCAGCCGGGGGACGACTGAGCGGGAGCCCGGGTTCCGGCGGGCAGGGCCGCAGATTCCGGCCGAACGGCGGATATGCCATCGCAGCTGCGGATGAATACGGCCTTTCAGGCTCGCAGCTGCGAATGCCCGGATGGTTCCTCGGGTAGTCCTCCTCCCGGGGCGCGGCGCTGCGGCCCGGGAGGAGGGAGCACCATGACCCCGGCGAGACCCACCGTCCGGCTGTACGGCCACCTCGACCGGCCCGCCGAGCTGACCGTCGACCAGCTGCGCGCCCTCCCCGCCCACCGGGTCGAGGTCAGCTTCGACTGCCGGACCGAGGGCGAGCAGCGCCACGGCTACGAGGGCCCCGCGCTGCTCGACGTGCTGCGCGAGGCCCGCCCCCGGATGGACTTCTCCGGCCGCAAGCAGCGGCTGCGCTTCCTGCTCTCGGTGGCCGGCGCCGACGGCCACCGGGCGGTGGTCTCCTGGGCCGAGATCGACCCGGAGTTCGGCGGCCGGCGGATCCTGCTGGCCACCAGCATGGACGGCGCCCCGCTGGACGCCGTCGGCCCGCAGCTCGTCGTCCCCGACGACTACTGTGGCGCCCGGTACGTCAGTGCCGTCACCGCCGTCTGGCTCGGCCCGCTGGGCGACCCGGCGCACCCGACCGCGTAGCACGGCAAAAAGGCTCGCCGGAGCCGGGTTTCCGTGCCAACATGCCCCATATGGGGACGATTCTGCACGGCGCCCTGGTCACGCTCCGACCGGCCACCACCGACGACATCCCGGCCCTGGCGGCCATCCGCGGCACGCCCGAGGTGTTCGCCCGTTGGAGGGGCGGTGACGACCTGCCCGCCGAGGTCGCCAACGACCTGGAATCGCCCGACACCGAGACCTTCGCGGTCGACCTGGGCGGCCAGGTGGTCGGCGCCATCCAGTGGTACGCCAACAACGACGACGAGTACCGGCACGCCGGGATGGACCTCTACCTGGATCCGACGGTGCACGGCATGGGCCTGGGCACCGACGCGGTGCGCACGATGGCCCGCTACCTGGTGAAGGTCCACCACTACCACCGGCTGGTGATCGACCCGGCCGCGGACAACCTCGCCGCGATCCGCTGCTACACCAAGGTCGGCTTCCGGACGGTCGGCACCATGCGCCAGTACGAGCGCGGGTCGGACGGCACCTGGCACGACAACCTGCTGATGGACCTGCTCGCGGACGAACTGCTGGACGGCTGACGGCAGTTCGCCCGCGCCCCGGCGGGGGCCCGCGGGCGGACGCAGGGGTGGTCGGACGATTCGTCGCCTGCCCGCCCGGACCTGTGCGGCGGACGGCGCCGCCGGCGGCGGCGCGCCGGTGTCAGCCCAGGGCCGCGCCGGTGTCAGCCCAGGGCCGCGCCGGTGTCGGCCAGGGCCGCGCCGGTGTCGGCCAGGGCCGCGCCGGTGGTGTCGGCCGGAGCAGCCCGGTCCGGCGCCGGGCAGCCGCAGGAGCGCCGCACCACCAGCCGGGCCGGGAAGGTCCGGGCACCGGCGGCGCGGCTCCCGGCCCCGCCGAGGACGAGGTCCAGCGCGGCACGGGCCATCTCGTCCTGCGCGGTGGTCACCGTGGTCAGCGCGGGACCGGCGATCACCGCCTCGGCGATGTCGTCGAAACCGGCCACCGCCAGGTCCTCCGGCACCCGGATCCCGAGGTCGTCGGCGGCCCGCAGCAGACCGATCGCCTGGTCGTCCGTCGTGCAGAACACGGCGGACGGCCGGTCCGGCCGGGCCAGCAGGGCGAGCGCCCCGGCGTGCGCCCGGACGCGGTCGAACGGCGCCGGGACGAGCCGACCCTCGGTGGGCAGCCCGGCCTCCTCCAGCGCGGCGACCCAGCCGGCCGTCCGCCCGGTGACCGGGTCGTGCGGGCTGAGCGACCGGGTGCCGCCGAAGCAGTGCACCTCGGCGTGCCCGTGCCCGAGCAGGTGGCGGACCACCTCGCGGGCGCCGCCCTCGTCGTCCGCGACCACGGCGACGCCGTTCTCGCTCTCCGCGCGGTGGTGCAGCAGCACCACCGGGGTGCCGTCGGCCACGTCGAAGCCGGTCAGCCCCGGGGTGGCCGGGTCCTGGGTGACCAGGATCAGGCCGTCCACCTGCATCCCCAGGAAGGCGCGGATGTAGTGCGCCTCGCGCTCGTCCGCGTAGTCGGAGTTGCCGATCAGCAGCAGCCGGCCGTGCTCGGCGGCGGCCTGCTCGACGGCGTGGGCGAGCCCTGCGAAGAACGGCTGCCGGGCGTCCGGCACGACCATCCCGAGCAGGTTGGTCCGCCGCCGCGCCATCGCCTGGGCGACCCGGTTGGGCCGGTAGCCGAGCTCCTCGACCGCCGCGAGCACCCGCGCCCGGGTCGCCGGCGCCACCGGCCGCGGCCCGTCGTTGATCACATAACTCACGACCGCCGTGGACGTCCCCGCCGCCCGTGCCACATCGTCCCTCGTCACCCTCGCCATGAGCGTTGAGCCTACACAGCACCTCCGACACCTCCGACCAGCGTGTTTTCCGCGCACCCGGCGGGCCCCGATCGGCCGTCTGCGGTTGCGCGGCGGGCGGCGGCGCGCGGAGGGTGGCGGAACGGGCGGCCGCCGTCGCCGCCGCCGACCGTGGGAGCAGGCCGATGAGCACGCCGCCGCGCCGCCGGACCGCCCGGCCACCGCGCCCGACGGCCCGGCCGCCGGTCCGCATCCGGGCCCGCAGCCGCGCCCGGGCGCGCGCCACGAACGCCGTCCGGCCGAAGGTCAGGCCCTGGCGCGCGTACGCCGTGCTGGCGGCGATCGTGCTGTCCGTCGCCGCCGGGCTGCTGCTCTACCTCGACGAGCGCTCCAGCCGCAGCCACGACCAGATCGCCGGGACCGCCCCCGGTCCGGACTTCCTGGAGGTGGACGTGGTGCTCCAGCGGGTCGACGCGGCCGCGCAGACGCTCACCGCCAAGGTCCTGCTGCTGCCGCACGGAGCCCTGGCGGTGCCGGACGACCCGCTGGCGCCGGCCCGCGACGTCGTGCTGGAGACCACCTCGCTGGAACAGACCTCGCTCAAGTACCCGGCGGGGCAGCGGATCGCCTCCGGCGCGGTGATGTTCAACCTGCTCGACGGGCGGGTCACCGACTACCCCTTCGACCGCTACCACGCGCTGATCGGCTTCCAGGCCACCGCCGGCGGGCAGCCCGTGCCGGTGGTGATCGGGGTCGGCGAGGCCGATCCGTTCTTCGCCTTCAAGCTGAGCGCCGAGGACAGCGAGGGGGGCGCCGTCGCGGTCACCGAGCGGATCAGCCGCTCGCGCAGCACCTTCATCCTGGCCTGGTTCATGATGGCGGCGATGTGGGCGCTGGCGCTGTCCGTCCTGGTGGCGGCCTGGCTGATCGTCCGGCAGCGGCGGGGGATCCTCTGGCCCGCCCTCGGCTGGATGGCGGCCACCCTGTTCGCGCTGGTCGGCATGCGCAACGCCGCGCCCGGCAGCCCGCCGATCGGTTCGCTGCTGGACTACGCGGCGTTCTTCTGGGCGGAGCTGCTGGTCGCGGTCGGCCTGACCATGGTCGTGGTCCGCGGCGCCCGGGTCGAGGGCGGGCACCCGCCCACCGGGTAGGCCCGGCCGCACGGTCAGTACGCGTGGTCGGCCGTGACGTCCTCGGAGAGCCGCAGCGCCCGCTCGGCCCGCGGCCCGCGCAGCGCCAGCAGGGTCTGGGCGAGCGCGTCCACGGCGGCCAGGTGGGCCAGCCGGCTGGCGGTGGTCTCCAGGCCGAAGACCAGCTCCTGCCCGCCCGCGACCAGGGTGCGGGTGGCCGTCTCGGTGAGCGGCGAGCGGGCGTAGCTGGTGAGCGCCAGCACGTCGGCCCCGGCCTCGCGGGCCAGCCGGGCGGCGTCCACCACGGTGCGGGTCGCGCCGGTGTGGCTGACCGCGAGGCAGACGCCGCCCGGCCCGAGCCCGGCGGCGGCCAGCTGGGCGGTGATCGGGTCGGCGGGGGAGTCCACCAGCAGGCCGAGCGCGCGCAGCCGGTACGCGAGGTCGAGCACCACCGCGCCGGACAGCCCGGCGCCGAGCAGCACCACCCGGTCCGCGCCGTCCAGCAGCGCGGCGGCCGCCCGCAGGTCGTCGGCGCGGAGCGTGGCGGTGAGGCCGTCCAGGGCGGCCCGGGCGGCGCGCAGGGTGTCGGCGAGCGCCCGGGCGGCCGGATCGCCCCGGTCGGCCGGGTCGGCGGGGTCGGGTGCGGCGGCGGGGGCGTGCCGGGCGGCGGCGATCTTCAGCTCCTGGTAGCCGCGGAAGCCGAGCCGCTGGCACGCCCGGACCACCGAGGAGGGGGCGGTGCCCGCCAGCGTCGCCACGTCGCTGACGCTCAGGTGCACCAGGTCGGTGCCACGCTCCAGCACCACCCGGGCGACCCGGGCCTCGGTGCCGCGCAGCTCGCCGAGCCGGGCCCGGATCTGCGCGGCGAGACGGGACTCCAGGGGCGTGAACTCGGAATGTCCTTCCATGGCGCTAGGATAGCGTGGAATTCGATTCCAAGCCTGCCGGGACACCGGCGGGCCGTCGGAGGGGAGGTCCGTCATGCCCGGTCCCGTCCCGGTGGTGCCGGTCGCCGTGCTCACGGCGGCCGTGCTGCACGCCGTCTGGAACGGCCTGGCGCACCGGATCCCGGACAAGCTGGTCGGCTTCGCGCTGATCAACCTGACCTACACCGGCTGCGGGCTCGTCCTGGTGCTGCTCAACCCGCTGCCGGCGGCTGCCGCCTGGCCGTACCTGCTGTCCTCGGTCGCGGTCGAGGTGGCCTCCACACTGCTGCTGCTGAAGGCGTACCAGCTGGGCGACTTCGGCCAGATGTACCCGATCGCCCGGGGCACGGCGCCGCTGCTGGTGGCGCTGATCTCGGCCACGCTGCTCGGGCGGCCCCCGGGAGCCGGGCAGCTGCTGGGCGTGGCGGTGATCTCCTGCGGGCTGATCGGGCTGGCCTTCGCCCAGGGCATACCCGGGCGGGCGCAGCTGCCCGCGCTGGGGGCCGCCGTCGGGACGGGCGTGATGATCGCCGTGTACACGGTGCTGGACGGCAACGGCGTCCGGCACGCCGGGACGGTCGGCGGCTACGTGGCCTGGCTGTTCCTGCTCCAGGGGCCCGTCCTGGCGCTGATCGTCCGGGTCCGGCGCGGCCCCTCGCTGCTCGCCGGGGCCGGGCGGGCGGTGCCGCTGGGGATCGCGGGCGGGGTGCTCTCGCTGACGGCGTACGGCCTGGTGGTGTGGGCGCAGTCCCGGGGGGACCTGGCGACGGTCGCGGCGCTGCGGGAGACCAGCATCGTGATCGCCGCGCTGATCGCCGCGGTGGTGTTCCGTGAGCGCCTCGGCCGGCTGCGGCTGACCGCGGCGCTCACGGTCCTGGGCGGCATCGTCGTCCTGGAACTGGCCCACCCTTAGGCAGCAGACCAGCCCCTAGGGAGCCGGCCCGCCCCCGGGGAACCGTCCCCAGGGGCGGGCTCCGGGGGTGGGCTACTCCGGGACGATCACCGTCAGCGAGGTCTCCTGCAGCAGGAAGTCCAGCGACTCGTAGAGCCGGCGGGCCGGGTTGCCCTCGGACACCACCAGGTGGACGTCGGCGAGCCCGCGCGCGGCCGCGTCCGCGACCGCGCGGCGCAGGACGTCGGCGCCGAGGCCCCGGTAGCCGCGAAGGGGGTGGCGGAAGACCTCGGCGACCCAGGGCAGGCCGTCGCGGTCGGTGAGGATCGCCCCGGCGACCACCCGGTCCTCCGGGTCCACGGCCAGCACGCTGGAGGGCAGCACCGGCCCGACGGCCCGGCCGGCCAGCAGGGTGGCGACGCGTTCGGAGAGCGCCTGGGCGTCGTCGCCGGGGAAGTGGTCGACGTGGCCGGGGGCGAAGGCGGCCCGCCAGGCCTCGAACAGCTCCTCGGGCGCGCGGTCGCAGGGCACCGCCCGCAGGCCCTCGCGCAGCGGGGCCCCGGCCCAGTCGGCGGGCGGGGGGTCGGCGCGCAGGTCCCGCCGGAAGGTGTGGGCGTGGCGTAGCACCGTCGCGCCGTCGGCGACCAGCCGCTGCCCGAGCTCGGGGCTGCCGGAGACCACCCACCCGGGCAGCTCGGCGCGGATGAACCCGGCCGCGTCCGCCGATCCGTCCAGCACCTCCAGCAGGTCGGCCCAGGGCCGGCCCTCCCGTTCGCCCTGCTGGTAGCGCAGCACCGGCGTGCCGCCGCCGTCGTACCTGACCACCCAGTCCGCTTCGGCCATGGCCCACCCCTTTACACGTGTTCGCACGAGATCGTTCGTCGGCGGCTCATGCTCACCGGAACCGTGCACCGGGGCAACCGGTTTTCCGGCGGGCGTCCGGGCGTCCGGGCGTCCGGGCGTCCGGGTGTCCGGGCGTAGGGCGGTGGAACGTCCGGCGGGCCGCCTCCGCTCAGGCGACCTCCGCCGCCCGGACGCAGAGTACGTCGGGCAGGTGGGCGAGCAGCAGCGACCAGCTCTCGCCCTCGTCCCGGCTGCCGTAGACGTCGCCGGTCCGGTTGCCGAAGTAGATCCCGACCGGGTCGGCGTCGTCGGTGCGCAGGCCGTCGCGCAGCACGATGCCGTAGTGGTCCTCGCCGGGCAGGCCGTCGGCGAGCTGCTGCCAGCTGGTGCCGCCGTCGGTGGTGCGGAAGACCCGGCAGCGCCGGCCGGGCGGGACGCGGTCGTCGGAGCCGCCGAGCGGGAAGAGGTAGGCGGTGTCGCCCCGGCGGGGGTGGGCGGCCACGGCGAAGCCGAACTCGGCGGGCAGCCCGTCGACGATCGATCGCCAGCTGCCGCCCCAGTCGTCGCTGCGGTAGACGCCGCCGTGGTTCTGGAGGTAGAGCCGGTCCGGCTGGACCGGGTCGGCGGCGATCTTGTGCACGCACTGGCCGAACTCGGGGTACTGGCTCTCCGGCGGGAGGAACTCGGCGCGCAGCCCGGTGTTGGAGGGCTCCCAGCTGTCGCCGCCGTCCTTGCTGCGGTAGACGCCGCCGCTGGAGACGGCGACCAGCAGCCGCTGCGGGTCGCGCGGGTCGGTGAGGATGGTGTGCAGGCCCTGGCCGCCGTAGCCGGCGCCCCACTGCGGCCGCTGGGGGTGCTCCCAGAGCGACTCGACCAGGGCGAAGGTCTCGCCGCCGTCGGTGGAGCGGAACAGTGCGGCGGGTTCGGTGCCCGCGTAGACGACGCCGGGGGCCTCGGCCCCGGCGGGCTGGAGCTGCCAGACCCGGGTGAGCGAGGCGCCGGTCGACTCGGGGAAGCGGATGGCCGGCCGCGGCGGTTCGTACCAGGTCGCGCCGAGGTCCTCGGAGCGCCAGACCGAGGGGCCCCAGTGGCTGCTGTCGGCGCCGGCGAGGAGTCTGGTCCGGCCGCCGCGGCGGTCGATGGAGACGGAGTAGATCGCGTTCATCGGGAAGTGCGGCCCGCTGAACTCCCACGTCAGCCGGTCGCGGCTGCGGCCGAGAAAGAGGCCCTTCTCGGTTCCGACAGCCAACAGCACCTCGGTCATGCCTCACACCACCTGGTCACGAGCGCGGCCCCCCGGGACGGCCCCCGACTGCCAGTGTCCCGCCGTCCACGGGTGGTCACACCTCGCCGCGCCGTTCACCCGGGAGGGCCGGCGCCGGGCCGGGCGGTGGGCCGGGCGGTGGGGGCCGGTCCCGGGGTGCTACTCCCGTGCTACTCCCGGCAGCCCTCCAGCAGCCGCAGCCAGACCTCGCTGATCGTCGGGTAGGCGGGCACCGCGTGCCAGAGCCGGTCGATCGGCACCTCGCCGACCACCGCGACGGTCGCGGAGTGCAGCAGTTCGGCCACGGCGGGGCCGACCAGGCAGGCGCCGACCAGCACCCCGCGGTCCAGGTCGACGACCACCCGGGCCTGCCCGCGGTAGTCGTCGCCGTAGAGCGACGCCCCGGCGACGGCCCCGAGGTCGTGGTCGACGGCCTTGACCCGCAGCCCGGCCTCCTCGGCGGCGGCCAGGGTCAGGCCGACGGCGGCGACCTCCGGTTGCGTGAACACCACCTGGGGCGCGCCCGCGAGGTCGGCGGACGCGGCGTGCGCGCCCCAGCGCGAGGTGTCCAGCGGGCTCCCCTGGGCGCGGGCGGCGATCGCCGCGCCGGTGATCCGGGCCTGGTACTTGCCCTGGTGGGTGAGCAGCGCCCGGTGGTTGACGTCCCCGGCGGCGTACAGCCACCCGCCGTCGACGCCGAGCACCGTGCAGCTGTCGTCCACCTCCAGCCAGTCGCCCGGCTTCAGACCGACCTGCTCCAGCCCGACGTCGGCGGTGCGCGGGGCCCGGCCGGTCGCGTACAGCACCTCGTCGGTGGTCAGCCGCTCACCGTCCCCGAGCGTCAGAGTGACCGGCCCGGAGCCGTCCGCCCGTTCCAGCGCGGTGACCTCGGTGCCGAAGCGGAGGTCCACGCCGGCCTCGCGCAGGCCCTCCGCGACCAGCTCGCCCGCGAACGGCTCCATCCGGGGCAGCAGGCCCTCGCCGCGCACCAGCAGCACCACCTCCGAGCCGAGCGCCCGCCAGGCGGTGGCCATCTCCACGCCGACCACCCCGCCGCCGACCACCGCCAGCCGCCCGGGGACGGCGGGCGCGCCGGTCGCCTCCCGGTTGGTCCAAGCGTGGGCCCCGGCGAGCCCCGGCACGTGCGCGGGCAGCACCGGGCGGCTGCCGGTGCACACCGCGACGGCGTGCCGGGCGGTGAGCACCCGCTCACTGCCGTCCTCGGCCTCCACGGTCACCGTCCGCTCGCCGGCCAGCCGGCCGTGGCCGCGGACCAGCTCGATACCGGTGTCCCGCAGCCACCGCACCTGGCCGTCGTCGCTCCAGTGCGAGGCGAAGGAGTCCCGCCGGGCCAGCACCGCGGCCGGGTCCAGCCGGCCGTCGCCGACCGCCTCCCGGGAGCCGGCCACCGCGCGGGCGTCGGCCAGCGCGGCGGCCGGGCGCAGCAGCGCCTTGCTCGGCATGCACGCCCAGTACGAGCACTCGCCGCCGACCAGCTCGGCCTCCACGACGACCGTGCGCAGCCCGGCGGCGACCGTCCGGTCCGCCACGTTCTCGCCGGTCGGGCCGGCTCCCAGGACGATGACGTCGTACTCCTCGGCGGTGCTGGTCATGCCCGGTCCTCCGTCGTGTCGATGGCCGCCCCGGCGCCCGGGTGGCGCGGTGCGGCGGTGCTCCGGGCGGCCGGAGCGGTGGTGCCCGGTCCGAACTCGGGTCCGGCTGCGGGCGGTTCGGTACGGCCGGTCCGCTCGTTCATGGGTTCCCCTCCTCCGCTCGGGTACGGCGTGGGCCCATCCTGCCGCGCCGGGCGCGTCTTCGCGACGGACGGACACGCGGAGTGCGCGGACCGGGCGACCCGTACGGTGCCCAGGGGGGCCGGGGGCGGGCCGGGACGTGCGGGACGGCGGGCGTGCCCGGGCGGGGTCAGAGCGCGGCCAGCTCCGCGAGCACCGCCGCCGTGTCGGCCGGGCGGGAGAACATCGGCCAGTGCCCGGTGGGCAGTTCGCGCAGCTCCCAGTTCGGCCCGTCGAGCCCGACGAACCACGGGTGGCCGGCCGCGATCATCTCCCGGACCTGGGCGATCGGGAACGAACAGGACACCAGTGCCTGCGGCAGGGCGGCCCCGGCGCCGGTCAGCCGCAGCCGGTCCCGGTACGCCCCGGCCGGGTGCGGGGTGGCCCGCGCGCGGATCCGGGCCAGCGTGTCCTCGTCCAGCCCCTCGACACTGGCGCCCTGGGCGGCGATCACGTCCCACGGCGGCAGCGGGAGGCGGCCGTCGACCACCGAGGCGTCGGCCGCCTCGCGGTAGTCGGGCTGCCAGGCGTCGTACAGCGAACCGCCGTCGACCACCGGACCGCTGTCCAGGTAGACCACCCGCCGGATCCGCTCCGGCATCCGGTCCGCGAGCCCGCCCACCGGGGCGGACGCGCCGCTGTGCGCGACCACCACGACGTCCCACAGGTCCTCGCGGACCAGCAGCTCGGCCAGGTCGGCGATGTGCTCCTCCAGGCCGAACTCCCCGGCCTCGCCCGCCCGTTCGGCCAGCCCGGGCAGGCTCACCGGGTGGACGCCGTGCCCGGCGGCGCGCAGCGGCGCGGCCACCTCGTCCCAGGCCCAGGCACCGAGCCAGAATCCGGGGACCAGTACGAACGTGCTCATGGCGGTTCACTCCTTCGTCGGCAGGGCCCCCGTGGGAGGCCCCCGGTGGGGCCGCGGTCACTGACGACTCTAGGAGTGGTGGGGCGGGACGTCGCCCGGATAAGCGCCGGTGGCGCGGCGCCGAGGGGGCGGGGCCGGTTCGAGGCACGGCGGGTCCGGTCCGGGGTACGGCGGGGCCGGTCCGAGGTACGGCGGAGGCCCGGGAAGACGCACTCCCCGGGCCTCCGCCGGCCGGACCGGGCCTCAGGCCTGGCCGCCGGCCGCCTGCTCCTCGGCGACCTTGCGCTTCACCTCGGCCATGTCCAGGCCGCGGGCCTGGCCGATCAGGTCCTCGAACACCGTCTCGGGCAGCGCTCCGGGCTGCGAGAAGACCAGCACGCCCTCGCGGATGATCGCCAGCGTGGGGATCGACTGGATGCCGAACGCGGACGCCAGTTCCTGCTGGGCCTCGGTGTCGACCTTGGCGAAGACCAGGTCCGGGTGGCGCTCGGCCGCCTTCTCGTACACCGGGGCGAACTGGCGACAGGGACCGCACCACCCGGCCCAGAAGTCGATGAAGACGAAGTCCTGGCCCTCCGGGCCGGGGACGATGTCGTCGAAGTTCTCCTTGGTCAGCTCGACCGTGCTGCTCATCTCGCGGTTCCTTCCCTTCCGGAGGAGGCGGTACAGGCCATCTGCCCGTGTGCCCGCCACAACGGTCGTGGTCGACCGGGTATTCCGGAGCCGGACGGGCCGGCGGTGAGCAGCCGGCCGCCGCCGTCCGTACAGGAGGGTGTCCAGTCCGTACCGACCGCGGGAGGCACCCCATGCCCCGCACACCCCGTACCCGCCGCGCCGCCGTGATGGCCGCCGCCGGGATCGCGGCAGTCACCCTGATCGCCGGCTGCGGGTCGTCCGGGGGCGGCAAGTCCGGCGCACCGAGTATGTCGACCACGCCCGGCTCGTCGAGCTCGACGAGTTCGCCGGGCAGCGCGAGCGCCCCGGCGAGCGCCACCCTGCAGACCGCGAACGACCCCAAGCTGGGCACGATCGTCACCGACAGCGCCGGCTTCACGCTCTACCGCTTCGACCAGGACGAGAGCAACCCGTCGGAGTCCTACTGCAACGGCAGCTGCTCCACCATCTGGCCGCCCGAGCACGCCGCGGGCAACGTCACGGTGAAGGGCATCGACAGCAAGCTGGTCGGCACCGTCACCCGTTCGGACGGCACCAAGCAGGTCACCCTCAACGGCTGGCCGGTCTACCGCTACTCGCCGGACGCCAAGCCCGGCGACACCAAGGGCCAGGGCGTCGGCGGCACCTGGTTCGCGGTCACCCCGACCGGCGGCAAGGCGGGCGCCGCGATGAACAGCACCCCGGCCCCGGCCCCGAGCACCAAGCCGAGCCCGGCCACGCCCAGTCCGATGCCCAGCACCCCGGGCTACTGACCGGGGCGGCTGACCGATGCCGACCGCCGTCGACCAGGAGGCCCGGGTGCGCGACGATGATGTGGTGACCGAGGAGCACCCCGTCGGCGGCACGGCCGGCCACGGCGCGGGGGCGTCGGACGAGGAGTTGATGCGCGCCCTGTACCGCGAGCACGCCGGTCCGCTGCTCGGGTTCGTGCTCCACCTGGTCGCCGGGGACCGGCAGCGGGCCGAGGACGTCGTCCAGGAGACCCTGCTCCGGGCCTGGCGCAACATCCACCGGCTCGACCCGGGGGCGGGCTCGCTGCGGCCCTGGCTGGCCACGGTCGCCCGGCGGATCGTGATCGACGAGCACCGCGGCGCCCTGGCCAGGCCGCACGAGGTGGCCGCCACCGCGCTGGAACTGCTGCCCGCCGAGGACGAACTCGACCGGGCGCTACGGATGATGACCGTCGCGGACGCGCTCGGCGACCTCTCGGCGGCGCACCGCGAGATCATCGTGGAGACCTATCTGAAGGGCCGCACGGCCAACGAGGCGGCGGCCGTGCTCGGCATCCCGGCCGGGACCGTCCGGTCGCGGGTGTTCTACGCCCTGCGCTCGCTCAGGCTCGCACTGGAGGAACGGGGAGTGACATCGTGACCAAGCGCCCCGACCCCGCGCCCGGCGACCTGCCCGGTGACACGCCTGGCGGCAGCGGCGGCACCGGCGGCACCGGCGGCACCGGCGGCACCGGCGGCCCTGGCGGCCCGGAGCACGTCGACGCCGGGGCGTACGTCCTCGGCCTGCTGGAGCCCGCCGAGCGCACCGCCTTCGAACGTCACCTCGCGGACTGCCCCCGGTGCGCCGAACAGGTGGCCGGGTTCGGCTTCGTCGAACCGCTGCTCGCCGAGTACGCCGCCTCCGCGACCTCCGCCGGGCTGGACCCGGCCGCCCCCGCGCCGCGTCCGGACCCGCACCTCCTGGACCGGCTGGTCGCCGAGGCCGGCACCGTCCGGCGGCGCGGCCGGGTGCGCCGGCTGGTGCTCGCCCTGGCCGCGACCGCGATGGTGGCGGCGGGCCCCGCCGTCACGGCCGCGGTGCTCACCGCGGACAGCACGCCCGCCGTGGTCGCGGTGGCCGAGCAGTTCAGCGCCACCGATCCGGCCACCGGCGCGCACGCCACCGTCGGTGTGGACGGGACCACCTGGGGCAGCCGGGTCAGCATGCAACTCTCCGGTGTCCGGGGCCCGTTGACCTGCGCCCTGGTCGCCGTCTCACACACCGGGGCCCAGCAGACGGTGAACACCTGGACCGTCCCGGCGGGCGGCTACGGGAGCCCGGACGGGGTGCTGCGCACCACCGGCGGAGCGGCGCTCCAGCCGGGCGACATCGACCACTTCGAGGTGCGCGTCCAGGGCACGGGCGCCGTCCTGGTCGCCGTGCCGGCGCACCGGGCCTGAGCCGGTCCCGCTGGGCCTGAGCCGGTCCCGCCGGGCCTGAGCCGGTCCCGCCGGGCCGGGCTCAGTACGGCCCGTGCACGGGGCGGTACGCGGCCAGTCGCTCGACCCGGGCGGCGCCCCGGACGCCGGGCCAGTGCGGATCCGGCTCGCCGGTGCCGGACATGTGCTCCCGCCGCCACGTGCGGCTCCAGCCGACCCGCAGCGTCGGCTCGAAGCTGTGCCACCGTCCGCACGGGCACGGCGTCAGCACCCGTGCGCAGGACCGGCACAGCCCGGCCAGGCCGTCGCAGCCCGGGACCGGCACCCGCACCGGCGGGCCCTCCTCCCCGCAGGCCGGGCAGCCGGGCAGCTCGGCGCCGTCCAGCAGCGCGTTCTGCCGCCGGACGTAGTCGGGCAGGCTCAACGGCGGGTGCAGGAAGGGGTCGTGGCTCCACGCGGAGTCCGGCGACCCCCACCAGGACAGGTGCCACCAGGCCGGCCGCGAGGTCTGCCGCCGCCCGGCCCGCTTCTCCGCGCGGCGCTGCGCCCGGTACTCCTCGGCCCGGGCCCGCCACAGCTCCCGTGCCTCGTGCAGCTCGTCCACCGCGCGCGGCAGCGAGTCCGGGTCGGTCTCCAGGTGCCGGGGCATCCGGGCGGCGACCGTGAGGTGGTGGTAGGTCGCCCGTAGCCCGTACGGGGCGAAGCAGGTCAGGCAGGTGCGCAGCGCACTGTGCCGCCGGTACAGCGGTAGCGAGGTGTCGTGCACCCGGGCCCGGTGCGTGTGGAAGCTGGTCATGCCGGTGGCTCCGGGGCCGGGGCCGGGGCCGGCTCCGGGTCCAGGTCCAGCGCGCGGGCGATCGCGGCGGTGAGGGCGGCGGCGTGGTCGGGCAGGTGCCGTTCGGCCCAGCGCGCCGCCAGGTCGAGGAAGTCCCGCAGGTCCCGTTCGGCGTCGGCGAGCAGGCGGCGCAGCTCGGCCGGCGGCAGCTCGATCACGGCGCTGCCCGGGTCCTCGGCGTCCTGGGTGAGCCGGACGACCCTGCCGACGTACTCGGCCCGGGCGTCCGGGTCGTGGCCGAACCAGGCGGTGCCGCCGCCGTCGGTGACGTCCAGCCAGCCTCGCCACTCCCCCAGGCCGGTGCAGCAGCCGGGTTCGAAGACGGTGCCGGTGGCGGGGTCGGTCACCCACAGGCCGCCGGGGGCGTACGGGCCGGGGTCGGTGAGCAGCCCGTGCAGGAAGGCCCCGAGCGGGTCCTCCGGGCGGGGGCCGCGTTCGGCGGCCTCCTCGGGGCTGAGCTCGACGTCGTTGAGGTCGGCCAGCTGCCAGAGTGCCGTGCCCACCTCGGCCGGCGTCAGCTTCCCGTGCAGGGGGAGGCTCCCGTACGGCCCGTGGTCGCTCGTGGGCCAGAGGGTGAAGCCGTCGGTGGCGCGTATCTCCAGGACCGGCTGCATCGACATCATCGGGTGATCATGCCGGACGGCCGCTCCGCCGGTCGCGGCATTTACACCGCGTCCGCGGCGATCCGGGCCAGCACCCGGCCGCAGCGCCGGGCGAAGGCGCGCTGGGCGAGCGGCAGCAGCGGGCCGGCCAGCCGGGCGTACCAGGCGACGGGGCGGCTGAAGGCGGTGACGGTGAACCAGACCTTCCCGTCCGGCTCCAACCCGACCAGGAAGGTCTCCTCACCGCAGGCCAGGTGGCCGTGCCGGGTCCCGTAGGTGAAGCCGTGGCGGTCCGGGCCGTCGATGGTGGCCAGCACCCGGTTCGGGGCCCCGGCGCGCAGCGGGCCGACGCCGATCGCGCAGTGGACGGCGAGCCCTGGGGCCGCCTTGTCGGCCTCCGCCTCGATCAGGACGCCCGCCAGCCGGTGCATCCGCCAGCCCAGCAGGGCGGCTCCGGCGACCTCCAGGGCGGCGCGGCCGTGGCCGATCAGGGCCCGGTGCCGCAGGTGGTGGTAGCCGTCGGGGAGCGCGCCGGTGGCGCTGGCGCCCTGTTCGGGGTAGCTGAGGTCGGTCATCGGTGGGCCTCCGAGGTGGTGAGCCGGCGCCAGGCGAGGAGGGCACAGAGGGCGAAGCCGAGGGCGTTGCCGACCCCGTGGCTGGCGGCCATCCAGCCCAGGGTGGGGTGGGGGAGTCCGGCGGCCCGGCCGAGCGCCCACCAGAGGGCGAGCAGCATGGTGAGCGCGAGGACGGCGGAGGAGACGGCGAGCAGCCGGGCCGTGACGGCGTCGCCCGCCCGGGGCCGCAGCTCGCGCCAGGTGACCAGGCCGACCAGCCACATCCCGGTGGTCAGCACGAGGGCCCCGGCGAACTGCCACCAGTTGCCGAGGAAGTACCCGGCCAGGACCAGCAGGGTGCCGGCCGGGACGCTGAGCGCCGCGCAGCGGGCCGCGCGGGAGGCCGGGTCGGCGGCGCGGCAGACCAGTCCGGCGACCAGGGCGGCGGTGAACCCGGCGTAGTGGAAGTGCGGGACGGTCAGCGCCAGGATGTGCGGCTCGAAGCCGAACAGCGGGTAGCCGGAGCGTTCGGCGACCAGGGCGACCCCGGCGACCGAGGGCGCGGCGAGTGCGGTGAGCACCGCGGTCTCGCCGGGGGCGAGGGAGCGGGTGCGGGCCAGTCGCAGCGGTGCGTGCAGGGCGAGGGCGAGGGTGCCCAGCGCGTAGACGGCGGCGCTGCCGGTGGCGAGGAGGCCGCCGCGCGGCAGCCAGAGCGAGAGCGCGCCGGGGACCGCGGCGAGCGGCCAGAGGCGGGGGGGCCCGGCGGGGGCGGGGGCGCCCCCCCGGGGGGGCCCCCGCCCCTTTCGCTTGCGCCGAGCCCCTTCCACGTGACCCGTGACATGTGAAATATTACCTGCGCTTCACCTACCGATGACCGGAAGCACCCCCATCTCCCGGAAAGGACCCGTCAGTTGCGCAGACTGTCCGCGGCCCTCGCCGCCGCGCTCACCACGAGCGCGATAGCGGCCACCCTGCTGGGCACCCCCGCCCAGGCCGCCACCCCCGCACCCCCCACCGTCGCCGCCGCCGAGGCCGGCGACCCCGCCGCCCAGGGCGCCGAGGCACCGCCCGCCCCCGTCGTCCCGCAGGAGCGCGAGCGCCAGGCGCTCCGCAGCAAGGCCCTGGAGCAGCTCAACAAGGGCTCCGTCGCCAAGAGCGCCGGCAAGCGGGCGCCCGCGAAGGTGAAGATCGGCAACGACTACGTCCAACTGGCGCACCAGCGCACGGACAAGGTCTTCGTGATCCTCGCCCAGTTCGGCGACCAGGTCGACAACTCCACCCAGTGGAACGGCCAGCCGCGCTACGGCGGCACCGCCGGCCCGCGTCACAACCAGATCCCCAAGCCGGGCAAGGACGACAACCACACGCTGTGGTCGTCGGACTTCGACCGCTCGTACTACCAGAAGATGTTCTTCGACGACGCGCCCGGCGCCGTGTCGATGCGCAACTACTACCGCACCCAGTCCTCCGGCCGGTACGACGTCGAGGGCACCGTCAGCGACTGGGTCACCGTCCCGTACAACGAGGCCCGCTACGGCAGCAACAAGGGCCCGCAGGGCTCCGGCGCCTGGACGCAGGCCCAGGAGTTCGTCCGGGACGCGGTGAAGGCCTGGTACGACGGCGAGGTCGCCAAGGGGCGCTCCGTCGCCGACATCAAGGCGCAGCTCGCCCAGTACGACGTCTACGACCGCTACGACCACGACAAGGACGGCGAGTTCAACAAGCCCGACGGCTACCTGGACAACGTCATCGTGGTCCACGCCGGCGTGGACGAGACCTGGGGCGGCGGCGCCCAGGGCGCCGACGCGCTGTGGGCGCACCGCAGTTGGGCCTTCCCGGACGCCACCGGGCAGACCGGCCCCGAGGGCGACAAGATCGGCGGCGCGCCCGTCGGCGACACCGGCCTCTACGTCTACGACTACGTCCAGGCGGGCGAGAACAGCGGCGTCGGTCTGTTCGCCCACGAGTACGGCCACAACCTCGGGCTGCCCGACCTCTACCCGACCAACGGCGGCGACAACAGCGTCAACTTCTGGTCGCTGATGTCCTCCGGCTCGTACCTGGGCAAGGGCCCCAACACCACCGGCGGCTACCCGGGCGACCTCGACGCCTGGAGCAAGCTCCAGTTCGGCTGGCTCGACTACGACGAGGGCCAGGCCGCCACCCGCTCCAGCCACGCCCTCGGGGTGAGCAGCTACAACACCGACCAGGCGCAGGCGGTCCTCATCCACCTGCCCGACGGCACCACCCGCACCGACCTCGCCGACCCGTACGAGGGCGGCAAGCAGTGGTGGAGCGACACCGGCGACAGCCTCGACAACTCGCTCGCCCGGGACGTCGACCTGCGCACCGCCGCCGGCCCGGCCGCCTTGGACGCCGCCGTCTGGTACGACACCGAGCAGGACTACGACTTCCTGACCGTCGAGGCCTCCACCGACCAGGGCAAGCACTGGACCGCCCTCGGCGGCACCGTCGACGGCGCGCCGATCGGCAACACCAGCGCCAACACCCCCGGGCTGAGCGGGAGTTCCGGCACCTACCGGAAGCTGCACATCCCGCTGGACACCTACCTCGGGCAGCAGGTCCGGCTGCGCTTCCACGCCACCTCGGACAACAACACCCACGGCCGCGGCGTCCTCGTCGACGCCGTGAAGGCCACCGCCGGCGGCGCCGAGCTGTTCGCCGACGGCGCGGAGAACGGGACGAACGGCTGGACGGCGAACGGGTTCACCGTCATCACCGGCCGCACCGCCGTCAAGCAGCACCCGCGCGCCTACCTCGCCGAGAACCGCCGCTACGCCGGCTACGGGTCCTTCCTGAAGACCGGCCCGTACAACTTCGGCTACAGCGGCGTCGCGGGCAAGGCCAACGTGGTCGACAACTACCCGTACCAGGAAGGCGTCCTGCTCTGGCTGTGGGACACCTCCTACGGCGACAACAACACCAAGGACCACCCCGGCGGCGGGCTGATCCTGCCGATCGACGCCCACCCGGCGCCGATCCGCTTCGCCGACGGGACGCTGGTCAACGGGCGGGCGCAGACCTTCGACGCCACCTTCTCGCTCAAGCCGACCACGCCGTTCACGCTGCACAAGGGCGGCGTCGCGGTGCGGATCCCGTCCGAGCCGGCCGTCCCGGTGTTCAACGACCACAGCGGGGTGTACGCCGACCCGGCGACGCCGCAGCTGACGGTCAAGGTGCCGGACACCAACACGAAGATCGAGGTCGTCCGGGAGTCCCAGGGCGGGCGGATCACCACCGTCCGGGTGGGCCCGGCCTCCTGACCCGACCGGCGACCGCCGGGCCGCGCTGAGGCGGGCCGGGCCGGGCACAGCTCGGCACGGCACTGCACGGTGAAGGGCCCCGGATCCCCCCGACGAAAAGGGATCCGGGGCCTGCTCTCGGGGCTCACCCGCTCCGGGGCCCGCCCGGCTCCACCCGGCTCCACCCGGTGTCGGGCCCGCCCGGCCCGGGCTCACCGCTCCCGGAGGCGGCGGCCTTCGGGAGCGGTGGCCCGAGCCGGCGGGCGGTGAGCCGGGCCGTCGCCACCCCGCACGCGGTGATCGCGGCGATCCCGAAGGTCATGTACCGCGCCGCGTCGACCGGGCGGTCGGCGCCCAGGTTGACCAGGGTGCCGGCCAGCGCCGACGTCACCGAGAAGGCGATCAGCTGAGTGGTGTTGATGGCCGCGGCGGCCTTGCCGCCCTCGGCCGGGTCGCTGCTGCTGCGCATCGCGGCCACGCTCAGGTGCGGGAAGGCCAGGCCGATGCCGGTCCCGGCGACGAACAGCGCCACCGCCCACAGCAGCACCCGCGGGCCGGAGGCGTGCCCGGTCTGCGTCAGCCCGTAGACCAGCAGCCCGCCGACCAGCACCAGCGGGGCGGTGCGGATCGCCCGGGCCCGGCCGCGCACCGACCCGATCCCGACGCTGAAGAGCTGGGCCGCCGTCCAGCCCGCCGACACCGCCGCGCCGAGGAACCCGGCCACCAGCGGGCCGAGGCCGCCCAGCTCCTGGCCGAACAGCGGGATGAAGTTCTCCGCCACCACGCCCGCGCACAGCACCGCGACGGTCAGGTAGAGCCACTTCAGTGGGCTGCCCGCCCGGTAGGTCTGCTTGGGCAGGACGGTCGCCGTACCGCGCCGCTCGACCGCCACGAAGCCCACCAGCAGGACCACGCCGGCGAGGATGCAGACCGCCGTCGGCCAGCCGCTCGGAACGGTCGCGCTGACGCTGAAGGCAGCCGCCGCCAGGGTGAGCAGCAGCAGCGAGGGCAGCGGCACCGGGCCGCTCCGCCGCCCCTCGGCGGACCGGCCGGGCAGCACCCGGCGGGCCAGCGCGGCCAGCACCAGGGCAGCCGCCAGCAGCAGCGCGTACGCCCCGCGCCAGGCGCCCAGCTGGGCGAAGAGCCCGCCCAGCGACGGCCCCACCAGGGTGCCGACGCCCCACATCGCGGAGACCAGCCCGGCCGCCCGGGTCCACAGCCGCTCCGGCAGCGCGCTGCGGATCACGGCGTAGCCGAGCCCGGCCACCAGGCCGCCGCCGAGGCCCTGCACCACCCGGCCGAGGATCAGCGCCGCCATCGACGGGCTGAGCGCGTTGAGTACCGCGCCCGCGCCGAACACCAGGAACCCCAGGACGTAGGCGCGGGCGGCGCCGAGCCGGTCCAGCAGCCGGCTGACCAGCATCGAGGCGATGACGGCCGCCATCAGGAAGCCGGTGGCCACCCACGCGTAGTAACGGTCACCGCCGATGTCACCGACGATCGAGGGCATCAGCGCGGCGGTGAGGTACAGGTTCATCGCGTACAGCGCGACCCCGCCCGCCAGGATCGAGGCGGCGGCCGCGTTACGGCGGGAGAAGAGTTCACGCCACCCGCCGGAGCTGCCGTCGGACGGCGGCTCCGCTGGGTAACTGTCCAGCTGAGCAACGGCTGTGCCGTTCTTCACGGCAGATGATTCGGTCACGTCCGGTACGCTAGGACTTCAACAGAACTTGAAGTCAAGGAGGCCGCCATGACCACCGCGCCGGTCGATCTGCTGAGCGTCGGCGAGGTGGCCCGGCGGGCCGGGATCGCCACCTCGGCGGTGCGCTTCTACGAGGACCAGGGGCTGATCTCCTCCGAGCGGTCGGCCGGCAACCAGCGCCGCTACCGGCGGCACGTGCTGCGCCGGATCTCGCTCATCCTGGTCGCCAAACGGCTCGGCATCCCGCTCAGCGAGGTCGCCGAGGTCTTCACCGGCCTCCCGGAGGACCGGATGCCGGGCAAGCACGACTGGGAGCGCATCTCCCGCCGCTGGACGGAGCAGCTGCGCGCCCGCCGGCTGGAACTGGAACGGCTGGAGGGCGAGCTGACCGGCTGCATCGGCTGCGGCTGCGTGTCGCTGCGCCGCTGCCGGGTGCTCAACCCCGGCGACGAGCTGGCCGCGGAGGGCCCGGGGCCGCGCCTCCTGCTGCCGGAGGAGGACCGGGAGCACGAGGTCCGGGCGCAGGAGAGCCGGGCGCACGAGGACCGGGAGCACGGGAAGCAAGCGCCCGGGAGGTAAGCACCCGGAAGCGCGCCCGGAAACGTCGGAACCCGGTCGGACGCGGCCCTCGCAAGGTTCCCCGCCACGTCCGACCGGGGGTATCAGATGCCCGGATCACACCTCCGGGCAGTCCCGGACCGCCTCCGGGAGGCCCCGGATCACACCTCCGGGAAGTGGCAGGCCGCCTGCCGGGTGCCCGGCCCGGCGATCTGCAGCAGCGGCCGCTCCGTCCGGCACAGGTCCTGCGCCTTCGGGCAGCGCGGGTGGAAGCTGCACCCGGGCGGCGGGTCGGCCGGGCTCGGCGGGTCGCCGAGCAGCACGATCCGCTCCCGGGCCCGCTCCGCCGCCGGGTCCGGCAGCGGCACCGCGGACAGCAGCGCCCTGGTGTACGGGTGCGCGGGGCTGCCGTAGACGTCGGCCTTGTCGCCGATCTCCACGATCCGGCCCAGGTACATCACCGCGACCCGGTCGCAGACCCGCTTGACCACCGACAGGTCGTGCGCGATGAACACGTACGCCAGTCCGAGCTCCTGCTGGAGCCGCTCCATCAGGTTGACCACCTGGGCCTGGATGGACACGTCCAGGGCGGAGACCGGCTCGTCGGCGATCACCAGCCGCGGCGAGGTGGCCAGCGAGCGGGCGATGCCGATGCGCTGCGCCTGGCCGCCGGAGAACTCGTGCGGGTAGCGGTCCAGGTGCTCGGGGATCAGCCCGACCAGTTCCATCAGCTCGGCGGCCCGCTTGCGCGCGGCCGTCGCGCTCTCCCCCTGGACGAGCAGCGGCTCGGAGATGATCCGGGACACCGTCTGCCGGGGGTTGAGCGAGGAGTACGGGTCCTGGAAGACCATCTGGAGGTCCCGCCGGTGCGGGCGCAGCCGGGCCTGGGAGAGCCCGCCGATCTCGGTGCCGTCGAAGGTGACGGTGCCCGAGGTCGGGTCGAGCAGCCGGACGATCATCCGGCCGGTGGTGGACTTTCCGCAGCCGGACTCGCCGACCAGGCCGAGCGTCTCCCCCGCGCCGACGTCGAAGCTGACCCCGTCCACGGCCCGGATCGGCGCTCCGGGCCGGCCGGTGCGGCTGCGCCGGCCAGGGAAGGTCTTCACCAAGTCCCTGACGGACAGCAGCGGTTCGGTCAGCGGTTCGGTCATCACAGCACCCCTTCCGGCACCAGCGGCAGGTGGCAGGCGGCCTGGTGGCCGGGGGCGAGCGGGCCGAGCACGGGGCGTTCGGCCAGGCAGCGGGCGTGTTCCTCGGCGGACGCGGCGGTGGTGCGGGCGCAGCGCGGGGCGAAGGAGCAGCCGGGGGCGGGGGCGATCAGCGACGGCGGGCTGCCGGGGATGGCCCGCAGCGGGGCGTCGTCGGTGTCGTCCAGGCGCGGCAGCGAGTCCAGCAGGCCACGGGTGTACGGGTGCGCGGGCCGGGCGAACAGCCCCTCGACCGGGGCCTGTTCGGCGGCCCGGCCGCCGTACATGACCAGCACGTCGTGGGCCACCCGGGCGACCACGCCGAGGTCGTGGGTGATCATCACGACGCCGAGGCCGCGCTCCTGCTGGATCCGGGCGATCAGGTCGAGGATCTGTGCCTGGACGGTGACGTCGAGGGCCGTGGTGGGCTCGTCGGCGATCAGCAGTTCCGGCTCGCAGGCGAGTGCCATCGCGATCATGACGCGCTGGCGCATGCCGCCGGAGAACTGGTGCGGGTACTCGTCGACCCGGCGGGCCGGCTCCGGGATGCCGACCTCGGCCAGCATCTCGATCGCGCGGGCCCGGCCGGCCTTGCGGTTGGCCTTGAAGTGCACCCGGTAGTGCTCGGCGATCTGCTCGCCGACGGTGTAGAAGGGGTGCAGGCTGGACAGCGGGTCCTGGAAGATCATCGCGATCCGCCGGCCCCGCACGGTGCCCAGTTCCTTCTCCCCGAGCCCGTTGAGCTCCTGCCCGTGCAGCCGGATCGAGCCGGTGACGGCGGCGCCGTGGTGCAGGCCCATGACGGCGAGCGAGGTGACGGACTTGCCGCTGCCGGACTCGCCGACCAGCCCGAGCGTGCGCCCGGACTCGACGGTGAAGGAGATGCCGTCCACGGCCCGGACGGTGCCGCGCGGGGTGTCGAAGGCGACCTTGAGGTCATCGACCTCCAGAAGGCTGGCCATCAGTACCTCACTCTCGGGTCGACGAACGCGTAGAGCAGGTCGACCAGCAGGTTCGCCACGACGATGAAGAAGGCCGCGAGCAGGGTGACGCCGAGGATGACGGGCTGGTCGGAGCGGCCGAGGCCGTCGTAGAACAGCCGGCCGACGCCGGGCAGGCCGAAGATCGACTCGGTGATGACGGCGCCGGCCAGCAGGCCGCCGAGGTCCATGCCGAAGATGGTCAGGATCGGTGTCATCGCGGAGCGCAGCCCGTGCTTGACGGTGACCGTCCGCGCGGGCAGTCCCTTGGCCCGCGCGGTGCGGATGTAGGGCTCGGCCATCGCCTCGATCATCGAGTTGCGGCTCTGCCGGGCGTACATGGCCGCGTACAGCAGGGCCAGGGCGATCCACGGCAGCAGCAGGTTGGAGGCCCACGCGACGGGATTCTCGGTGAACTGGTGGTAGGCCGGGTAGGGCAGCAGTCCGGCCGTCCTGACGACGCCCCAGATCAGCATGATCGAGGTGAAGTAGACCGGCAGCGAGGCGGTGCCCACCGAGAGCACCATCAGCGCCTTGTCGATCGGCCTGCCCTTGCGCAGCGCCGAGCTGACGCCCGCGCCGAGGCCGAGGATCAGCCAGAGCACGGCCGCGCCGAGGGCCAGCGAGACGGACACCGGCAGACGGTCGGTCAGCAGGTCCCAGACCGGCAGCCCGTACTCGTAGGAGTAGCCGAGGCACGGGAAGCCGCAGTGCACGGCGCTCGGCCCGGAGCCGTAGTCGCGGCCGGCGAAGATGCCGCCGAGGTAGGCGAGGAACTGGTCCCAGATCGGCTTGTCCAGGCCCATCGCGGCCTGGACGTCGGCGAGCCGCTCGGGGCTGCACGTCTTGCCGCAGGCGGCCGCGGCCGGGTCGTTGGGCAGCAGGTAGAAGATGGTGAAGGTGATGGCGCAGATGGCGAGCAGGATGCCCGCCACGCCGAGCAGTCGGCGGCCGAGGTAGAGGATCACGACCGGCCTCCCCGGGGGTCGAGGATGTCGCGCAGCGTGTCCCCGAGCAGGGTGAAGGCGAGCACGGCGAGGAACAGGAAGGCGGTGGGGATCAGGAAGTAGGTCGGGTCGGTCTCGTAGTGCACGATGCTTTCGGCGATCATCTGGCCCCAGGACGCGGTCGGCGGGCGGACGCCCACGCCGAGGTAGCTGAGCGCGGCCTCGGTGGCGATCATGCCGGGGATGAGCAGGGTGGTGTAGGCGATGATCGGGCCGGAGACGTTCGGCAGGATCTCCCGGGTGAGGATGCGCCAGGAACGGGCACCGCCGACCTTGGCGGCCTCGACGTACTCGCGGTGTTTGAGCGACAGGGTCTGGCCGCGGACCACGCGGGCGATGCCGGGCCAGGTGAACAGGCCGATCACCATGGTGATCAGCAGGATCCGGTTGACGTCCTTGGCCACCGACATCATCGCGATCATGAAGATCAGCGACGGGAAGGACATCGTGAGGTCCATCAGCCGGGACAGCAGCGCGTCGGTGCGGCCGCCGAAGTAGCCGGCCGCGATGCCGGCCAGGGTGCCCGCGATGACGACGACGGCGGTCGCGGTGAAGGCGATCAGCAGGGAGACCTGGCCGCCGTGCAGCACCCGGGCGAACAGGTCGCGACCGGTGATCGGCTCGACGCCCAGCCAGTGCCGGGCGCTGATACCGCCGAAGTCGCCCCTGGGCAGGCCGCCCAGGTACGGGTCGATGGCGCGCTTGTCGAACTCCTCGGGGGTCCAGCCGCCGAGCGAGCTCAGCGGGTCGGCGAGGACGGCGGCCAGGATCAGCACGCCGACGGTGATCAGCCCGAAGCGGGCCGAGCCCTTGGCCCACAGCTGGTCCCAGACCAGCCGCCACGGGCCGCGCCCGGCGGACTTCGCGGCACCCGCCGCCGTGGCACCGGCTGCGGCGGCGGGCTCTGCGACTCCTGGTGGAGTGGTGCTACTCATCGGTGCCGGCCCCTCAGCCCTTGCCCTTGGCGGGGTCCTTGAGGCCGACCACGGCGAGGTCGATCATGCCCGCGAAGCCGGAGTTGCCGAACGCGCCGGCCACGTTGGTGCCCACCAGCAGGGGGCGGCGCTGCCACATCAGCGGGACGGCCGGGGCCTTCTTCATCAGGTCCTGGTCCAGCTGCTGCCAGGCCTTGTTGGCCTCGTTGACGTCCGTCATGGCCGCGATCTGGTCCATCCGGTCCATCGTGGCCTGGTCCTTGAACTGGCTGTAGTTGCCCTGGTTGCCCTTGTCCTTGATGGTGCGGCCGTCGAACAGGAACGGCAGGAAGGTCGCGCCGGAGGGGTAGTCGGGACACCAGCCGTTGATGGTCAGCTCGGGGGCGTTCTTGATGTCCCCGATGGTGTCGGCGAAGGCGGACGGGTCGGTGGTGTTGACGGTGACCTGGATCCCGGCCTTGGCCAGCGACTGCTGGATCGCCTCGGCGCGGGTCTTGTCGCCCAGGGAGACGGTGAGCGCGACCTTGAGGTCGGACTTGCCGGCGTCCTTGAGCATCGCCTTGGCCTTCTCCGGGTCGCCGGCCACCGGGATCTTCAGCGGGTCGGACTTGACCCCGCCGGTCAGCGACGGGGGCAGGAAGGAGGTCGCCACGTCGGTCACCGCCGGGCCGCCGAACGCGGTGACCTGCGCCTCGCGGTCCACCGCCCACATGACGGCCTCGCGCACCTTCGGGTCGTCGAAGGGGGCCTTGGCGGTGTTCAGGTACAGCATGTCGGTGCAGCCGGTCTGCTCGGCGACCATGCGGGACTTGACGTCCGCCTTGGGCAGCACCTTGGCGACGGTCTCGTGCTGCATCCAGGGCATGTTGATGGCGTTGGCGTCGGCGCCGTCGCTGGCGATGATCCGGTCGTCGGCCTGGCCGCCCTTGATGCCCTGGGTGACCACGATCCGGTCCGGGTACGCCTTGCGGACGGTGTCGGTGCCCTGGTCCCAGCCGGTGTTGCGGACCAGCACCAGCTGCTTGCCGCGGTCGTAGCTCTCGATCTTGTACGGGCCGGAGGAGAACGGCCGGGAGTCGTACTGGGTGCCCTTCTCCTGGGACTGCGGCACCGGGGAGAAGGTCGGCAGGGTGACGGTGTCGGAGAACTCGGCGACCGGGCGCTTCAGGTGGAAGACGATCGTCTTGTCGTCCGGCGTCTCGATGCTCGCCAGGTGCTCGCCGTTCAGCGGGCCCTTGTAGCTCTCGCCGCCGGCCAGGTACTGGATCGCGTAGTCGGGGCCGCCGGTGAGGTCCGGGGAGAAGGACCGCTCGACGTTGTACTTGATGTCGGCGGCCTTGATCGGGCTGCCGTCCTCGTACTTGAGGCCGTCCTTGAGGGTGAAGGTCCACACCTTGCCGCCCTCGGAGGACCTGCCCAGGTCGGTGGCCAGGTCCGGGACGATCTCGCTGCCGGCCGCGCCCGGCTCGGACTTGAAGGTCGTCAGGGTGCGGTAGAGCAGCCTGGTCCCGAAGTCCATGTGCGGCACCACCCAGTTGCGGGCCGGGTCGAGGTGGGCGAAGTCCTGGTTGGTCAGGACGGTGAGGGTGCCGCCCTTGACGGGGGTACCGCCGACGACCGAGCCGGCCGCCGCGCCCGGGCCCTGGGTGTTCGAGGGGGCCGCGTCGCTGCCGCCGTCGCTCTTGTCGTTCTTGCAGGCCCCGAGGCCGAGGGTGAGGGTCGCCGCGAGGGCCGCCGCGAGGGCGGCATGGGTGCGCCTGGTCATGTGCAACTCCGCTGTGGGGGGCCTGATCAGGCCGCTCCGCTGTGTGACCCGTAACATAGTAATGTGAAATTGCACTGCACAAGAGGTGACGCCACCCGTTACCGAGCTGTGTCCGTGCCGCACATCTCCCCAGCCCCGCCAAGGAGTTCACCGGTGACCCTCACCCCGACCGGCCTCGACACCGGGAGCCACGACCTCCCGGTCACCCCCGCCCTCGCCGCCTTCATGGGCACCCGCTGGGCCGACACCCCCCTTCCCGAGGACCTGCGCGTCCCCGGCTACGACCGTTTCGCCGGCCGCCGCGCCCGCCTCTCCGCCGCCTTCCCCGGCGAACGGCTGATCGTCCCGGCCGGCCGGCTCAAGGTCCGCTGCAACGACCTGGACCACCGCTTCCGCCCGCACAGCGCCTACGTCTGGCTCACCGGACTCACCGGCGAGGACCAGGCCGACCACGTCCTCGTCCTCGAACCGGCCGGCCCCGAAGGCCACGAACCGGTCCTCTACCTGCGCCCCCGCTCCCCCCGCGACGGCGGCGAGTTCTACCGCGACCGCCGCTACGGCGAGTTCTGGGTCGGCTCCCGCCCCGACCTCGCCGAAGCCGCCCGGCTCACCGGCATCCGCACCGAACACCTCGACCGCCTGGCCGGACTGCTCTCCGGGCCCCAGCCGCCCACCCGGGTGCTGACCGGCGCCGACGCCCAGGTCGACGACGCCACCAGGCGGCGCACGGCCTCCCACCAGAACGGCGAACTCGCCGCCGTCCTGTCCGAATTGCGCCTGGTCAAGGACCAGTGGGAGGTCGGCCAGCTGCAACTCGCCGTCGACCACACCGTCACCGGCTTCGAGGACGTCGTCCGCGCCCTGCCCACCGCCCTGCGCCACCACCGCGGCGAACGCTGGATCGAGGGCGTCTTCGACCTGCGCGCCCGCGCCGAGGGCAACGGCACCGCCTACACCACCATCGCCGCCTCCGGCGCCCACGCCTGCGTCCTGCACTGGATCCGCAACGACGGCGCCCTCGACCCGAACGCCCTGCTCCTCCTGGACGCCGGCGTCGAGACCGACACCCTCTACGCCGCCGACATCACCCGCACCCTGCCGCTCGGCGGCACCTTCACCCCCGTCCAGCGCCAGGCCTACGACCTGGTCCTCGCCGCCCAGAGCGCCGGCATCGCCGCCCTGCGCCCCGGCGCCCGCTTCCGCGACTTCCACCGCGCGGCGATGAAGGTCATCGCCGAAGGCCTCGCCGACTGGGGCGTCCTGCGCGTCCCCGCCGAACAGGCCCTCGCCGAGGACAACGGCCTGTACCGCCGCTACACCCTCTGCGGCAGCGGCCACATGCTCGGCCTCGACTACCACGACTGCGCCAAGTCCCGCGCCGACCGCTACCTGGACGGCGTCCTGGAGGAGGGCATGGTCCTCACCGTCGAACCCGGCCTCTACCTCCAGCCCGACGACGAGACCCTCCCGCTCGAACTCCGCGGCCTCGGCATCCGCATCGAGGACGACCTGGTCATCACCCCGGACGGCGCCCGCCTGATGTCCGCCGCCCTCCCCAGGACGGCCCCGGACATCGAGGCCTGGATGGCGACCCTGCTGAGCTGAACGGCACCGAAGCCGCACGGAAGGCGGACGGTCAGGCCACCTTGATCGTCCGCTCGCCCTGCCGAACCGTGACCTCGACCTCCCCGCCGATCGCGGCGGCGTAGGCCCGGAGGTTGTCCAGGCTGTCCACCTGCCCGTGCTCGATCTGCGACACCCGCGCCTGGCTCACCCCGAGCAACTCGGCCACGTGCTTCTGCGTGAGTCCTGCCTTGCGCCGCAGCTCGGCAAGCTCATGCCCACGGATCTGAGCAAGCATCTCCTGGCGGACCTGCCCCCGCCTCTCTTCCGCCTCCGGCGTCACCAGCTCGGGAAACCGTTTCACGACCTCGGCTCGCACCTCGGTCCAACTACGCCCCTTCATCGGCCTGCTCCACCGGTCCACTTCACCATGAGCGCCACGTTAAGCACTCACTTGTGGACATCACTCGACCGCCCGTTCAATCCACTCCTGCGGGGGATGGCACTCGGCTTCCGGTGCGCGCCGGGCGCACTACTCCTGGGCCGCGCGCCACAGGTCGGTGACGATCCGCTCCGCCGGGCCCGTGCGGGCCAGGCGGTGGGCGGTACCCGCCCACAGGTGCATCGCCGTGGTGTCCCCTCGGCGGGTGGCGGCGGCCCGCAGGGGGGCGGTGAGGTGGTGGACCTCGGGGTAGGCGGGCGGGGCGTACGGGCCGTGGCGGTCGATGAAGGCGTTGCGCAGGCCACGGGCGGAGCGCCCGGTGAAGGCGCGGGTGACGGCGGTCTCCGGGAGGTCGGTGAGCGCGGCCCGGTGGGCGGGCGAGGCTCCGGACTCGTCGGCCCGCAGCAGGGCCGTCCCCAGCTGTACCGCGACCGCCCCGGCCCGCAGGGCCGCCGCGACCGCCGGGCCGTCGCCGAGCCCGCCCGCGGCGATCAGCGGCAGGGACGTCACCGCCCGTACGGCGGGCAGCAGTCGCAGCAGCGGCAGCTCGCCGGGCGGGTCGGCGACCCGGTGAGTGCCCCGGTGCCCGCCGGCCTCCGGACCCTGCACGCAGAGCGCGTCCATCCCGACCGCCTCGGCCGCCCGCGCCTCCTCGGGGGTGGTGACGGTGCCGACCTGGAGCGTCCCGGCCGCCCGGACGGCGGCCGCCTCCGCCGCCGTGGGCAGTCCGAAGGTGTAGGAGACCACCGGCACCGGGTCGGCGAGCAGCACGGCGAGCTTGGCGTCCCAGTCGTCGCGGTCCGGCCCGATCTGCTCCGGCAGCGCGACCCCCCATTGCTCGGCCTCGGGCCGCAGCCGTTCCCGGTAGGCGGCGACGGCCGCCGGGTCGCCGGGCGGGGCCGGGACGAAGAGGTTCACGCCGTACGGGCGGTCGCCCGACTCGCGCACCCGCGTGATCTGTTCGGCCATCGCCTCGGCGCTCCGGTACCCCGCCGCGAGGAAGCCGAGGCCGCCGGCCCGGTTCACCGCGGTGACCAGGTCCGGGGTCGAGGCCCCGCCCGCCATCGGCGCGGCGATCACCGGTACGGCGAACGCCGCCGACTCCACGAACTCGGCGAACTCCGTGAATCGGACGGCCATCGGGGTTCCTCCACTCCACCGGAAGGTTCGGACCCCACCCACCCTACGCTCGGCGGATCAGCCCCCGCCCGCGCGCCTCCCGTACCGCCGCCGTGCGCGAGTCGACCCCCAACTTGGTGTAGATGTGCACCAGATGGGACTTCACGGTGGCCTGGCTGAGGTGCAGCCGCTGGCTGATCCGCTGGTTGGTGAGCCCGTCGGCGACCAGGCCGAGCACCTCGGTCTCCCGGGCGCTGAGGGCCGCCGCCGGGGTCCGCATCCGTTCGAGCAGCCGGTCGGCGACGCTGGACGCCAGCGCGGAGCGTCCGGCCGCGGCCGCCCGGACGGCCTGGGCCAGTTCCTCGGGCGGCGCGTCCTTCAGCAGGTACCCGGTCGCGCCCGCCTCCAGGGCGGGCAGCGTGTCGGCGTCGGTGTCGTAGGTGGTGACGACCAGGACCCGGGGCGCGCCCGGCCGGGCGGTGATCGCCGCCGTGGCCTGCGCGCCGTTCATCGCCGCGCCGGGCCCGAACTGCAGGTCCATCAGCACCACGTCGACGTCCGCCTCGGCCGCGAGTTCGACGGCCCGCTCGGCGGTCGCCGCCTCCGCGACGATCGCGAAGTCCGGTTCGCTCTCCAGGACGGCCCGCAGCCCGGCCCGCACCACGGGGTGGTCGTCGGCGATCAGCAGCCGGATCACGACGCCGCCCCCGTTCCCGGTGCGGCCGGAGCACCCGGAGCCCCATGAGCCTCATGGGCCCCCGGAGAGCCCGGAGTCCCCGGCCCGATGGGCAGCTGCACCGCCACCGCCGTCCCCTCCCCCGGCGCCGACTCCACCGTGAAGGTCCCGCCGAGCGCCCGCGCCCGGGCCCGCATCGAGGGCAGCCCGAAGCCGCCGTCCCCGCCGGTCCGGCCCGCGACCACCGCCGGGTCGAACCCGGCCCCGTCGTCGACCACGTCCAGCGCCACCTCACCCTCCATGTAGCTGAGTGTCACCTCGGCCCGCGAGGACTTCGCGTGCCGGACGGCGTTGCCGAGCGCCGACTGCGCGATCCGCAGCAGCGCGACCTCCTGGGCCACCGGCAGCCGGACCGGGTCGCCGGACAGGTGCAGCTTCACCGGCAGGCCGCTCTGCGCGGTCGTCGTGGCGCACAGCCGCTCCAGCGCGACCGCCAGCGAGTCGCCGTCCAACGCGGCCGGGGTGAGCGCGCGGACGAACCGCCGGGCCTCGTCCAGGTTGTCCTGGGCGGCCTGCCGCGCCTGCTCGACGTACCCGGCGGCGGTCTCGGTGCGCTCGGGCAGGGCCCGCTGGGCGGCCCGCAGCAGCAGCTGGATGGAGCTGAGGCTCTGTGCGAGGGTGTCGTGGATCTCGCGGGCCAGGCGCTCCCGCTCGGCGAGCACCCCGGCCGTGTGGTGGGCGGCGGCGAGGTCGGCTCGGGCGGCGGTGAGCTCGTCGATCAGCCGGCGCCGCTCCTCGCTCTCCCGGTACAGCGCCTGGTAGCCGAGCACGGTGGCGGTGGCGACGGCCGCGCCGAGCGCCGGCCCGATCGAGGCGGCGAAGCTGAAGCTGTGCTGGTGCCAGGACCAGGCGACGATCGCGGCGACGGCGGTCAGCCCGACGGCCACCGGCCCGGAGCGCCGCCCGAGCAGGTGCAGTTCCAGGAAGTACAGCGGGAACGCCAGCCACACCCCGTCCTGGGTGGCGATCAGGACGCCCGCCCAGGTGACACCGAGCAGCGTCAGCCAGAGCGCGGCCGCCCGGTGCGATCGCCGGACGGCGGCCAGCCGCGGCCCGACGGCGTAGGCGGCGCCCATCGCGGTGGCCGCCGCGGCGACGGCCGCGGGATCGCCGCCGCGGTCGGCGAAGGCGGCACGGGCGACGGCGAGCGCGAGCAGCCCCGCAACGAGCAGGTGCAGGCAGACCTGGAGGACGCGGGCGACGGGGGTGGTTCTGGATCGTTCGGTCGCCATCCCTCCAGCCTAAGTTCCGCTCTGCCCGCCCGGCATCAATCAAAAGGTTGAACTCCGCTTCTCCCCTTTGATGCCCAGGATGCAATCCCCGGCTCGATGCCTCCGGGCCCCCTGATCCGGGACGGTGGAAACGTCGGAAAACAGCTGACCAGAGGAAGGCCAAACGTGTTCGTCGCCTGGAGGGACCTGTGGTTCGCCAAGGGGCGGTTCGCCCTGATGGGAACCGTCATCGTCCTGATCACCGTACTGGTCGGCCTGCTGTCCGGTCTGACCGCCGGCCTCGGCCGCCAGAACATCTCCGCGATCACCGGCCTGCCCGCCGATCACCTGGTGTTCTCCAAGCCCGCCGACGGGCAGAAGCTGTCCTTCACCGACTCCCAGGTCACCCCCGAGCAGTGGCAGGCCTGGGCCCGCGAGCCCGGCGTCACCTCCGCCCAGCCGCTCGGCATCACCACCACCAAGGCCGCCGCCGGGCAGCGCACCTCCGCGCTCTCGGCCTTCGGCGTCCCGGACGGCTCCGGGCTGGCCCCGCAGGGCGGCCGGATCGCCCCCGGCCAGGCGGTGCTGTCCAAGACCGCCGCCGAGAACCTGGGCGGCCTCGCCCCCGGCGCCGAATTCACCCTGGCCGGCCACCCGCTGCGGGTCGCCGCCGTCGACGGCGACGCCGCGTACAGCCACACCCCGGTGATCTGGACCAGCCTCACCGACTGGCAGCAGTTCGCCCCCGGCGGCACCGGCCACGCCACCGTCATCGCGCTCACCACCACGAAGGACGCCGACCTCACCGCCGCCGACGCCCGCCACGGCACGGAGAGCCGCACCCGCGACGACGCCCTCGCCGCGATCGGCTCCTACACCTCGGAGAACGGCTCCCTCCAGCTGATGCGCGGCTTCCTGTTCGCCATCTCGGCGCTGGTCATCGGCGCGTTCTTCACCGTCTGGACGATCCAGCGCAGCGGCGACATCGCCGTCCTCAAGGCCCTCGGCGCCTCCACCCGCTACCTGCTGCGCGACGCGCTCGGCCAGGCCGTCCTGCTCCTGCTGCTCGGTACGGCCGTCGGCACCGCGATCGCCTCCGGCTTCGGCGCGCTGATCGGCTCCGCCGTCCCGTTCGTCCTGGACGCCCCGACCGTCCTGCTGCCCGCCGTCGTCATGATCGCCCTCGGCGCGATCGGCGCGGCCCTGTCCATCCGCCGGATCACCTCCGTCGACCCGCTGACCGCCCTGGGGAGCGCCCGATGAGTCTCAGCCTCGACCGCATCACCCTCACCTACCCGGACGGCGACGGCCGGCTCACCGCCCTGGACGACGTCTCGCTGACCGTCCCCAAGGGCTCGATCACCGCCGTCGTCGGCCCGTCCGGCTCCGGCAAGTCCAGCCTGCTGGCGGTGGCCGCCACCCTGATCAGCCCGGACTCCGGGCAGGTCGTCGTCGACGGCACCGACACCGCGGGCCTCAGCCGGGCCGACCTCACCGCGCTGCGCCGCACCAGGATCGGCATCGTCTTCCAGCAGGCCAACCTGCTGCCGTCGCTCACCGCCGCCGAGCAGCTCCAGGTGATGGCCCACCTGGACGGCCGCTCCCCGCGCGAGGCACTCCCCCGCGCGCTGGAGCTGCTGGACGCCGTCGGCCTGCGCGACCAGGCCGGGCGCCGGCCGCACCAGCTCTCCGGCGGCCAGCGCCAGCGGATCAACATCGCCCGGGCCCTGATGAACGACCCCACCGTCCTGCTGGTCGACGAGCCGACCAGCGCCCTCGACCACGAACGCGGCGCCGCCGTCCTGGACCTGATCACGGAACTCACCCACCGCCGGGCGACGGCCACGGTCCTGGTCACCCACGACCGCACCCACCTGACGGCCGTCGACCAGGTCGCCGAGGTCCACGACGGCCGGCTGACGGTGCCCGCGGCGGCCTGAGCTACTTCTTGGCGATGAGCACGTCGTCCACCGCGAGGGTCACCGACGCCCCGATCGACTCCGGCAGGGCGAACGACTGCCCCGGGTGGTGGACGGCGTGCACGCGGTACTCGCCGTCCTGCGGCTCGGTGAGCACCATGACCCGCTGGTTCGTCCGGTCCACGATGACGTAGACGGGCACTCCGGCCGAGGCGTAGGCGGCGGGCTTCTTCTTCAGATCGTCGCCGAAATTGGAGGAGGTGACCTCCAGTACCAGGCGAAAGATCGCCGGGTCATAGCAGTTGTACTCGACCTGCCTGTCATCGCTGTGTGCGTCGACGATCGCCAGGTCGGGAACGGCGAAGTCGGACGGCCCGCCCGGCAGCCAGATTCCCAGGTTCTGGAAGACCTCCGCGTCGTCATCGTCGAGACCGGCGGCGAACAGCAGGCGCATGAGCCTGGTCAGCGACCGACCGTGCTGGATGTTCGGCGGCGGCGTCACAGTGATCTCGCTCCCGATGATCTCGACCCGGTAGCCGACGAGCTGGTTGGAGATCAGCTCGGCGGCTTCGAGCAGCGTCAGCTGCTCCATGGGCTCTTCCACTGCTGCGGCGGACATGGATTTCCTCCTGCTGCCGATGTCGAGAACATCATCGTAGAGCGCGAGCGCCTTCCGACGCCCGAGCCCCGGTTTTCACCCGAACGGGCGGTTTGGCCTCAGCGGGCCCGCAGTCGCAGCGCCGGGCGCTCCGGTTCGGCCGCGTCCTCCTGGCCGGCCCACAGCGAGCGGACGTGGCTGAGGTGGCGCGTCATGCAGGCCTCCGCCTCCGCCGCGTCGCCGGCGAGCATCAGGTCCAGCAGCTCCAGGTGCTCCTCCGCCGACGACACCAGCTCGCCGCGCTCGTCGAGCCGGTTGAGCCCGTAGAGGCGCGAGCGCTTGCGCAGGTCGCCGACGACGTCGACCAGCCGCGCGTTGCCGGCCAGGCCGAGCAGGTCCAGGTGGAACTGCCGGTCGGCCTCCAGGTAGCCGATCAGGTCGTGCTTGCGGGCGGCGGCGACGATCGCCTCGGCCTGCGGGCGCAGCCGTTCCAGCTGCTCCTTGGTCGCGGTGCGGGTGACCAGGCCGACGGTCGGGACCTCGATGAGGGCGCGGATCTCGGTGTAGTCGTCGAGGTCGCGCTCGGTGAGCTCGGTGACCCGGAAGCCCTTGTTGCGGACGGCCTCGACGAGGCCCTCGCGCGCGAGGTCGAGCATGGCCTCGCGGACCGGGGTCGCGGAGACGCCGAAGTCGGCGGCGAGGGCGGGTGCCGAGTAGACGACGCCGGGGCGCAGCTCGCCGGAGATCAGGGCCGCCCGGAGCGCGTGGGCGACCTGGTCGCGAAGCCGCTCCTGGACGGAGATCAGGGTGCGGGGTTTGAGGTCGGCCATGGTGTTTCCTCCGGGTGGGTGCTGAACCCCAGCGTACAATGTCACGTTACGTTGCGTGCACAACTGTCCGTGATTCACATGATCCGTCAGCCCCGCGGACGTTCATGGTGGCAGTACCGGGTCGGCGGTGACAACGGCCGACCGCACACGATCCGGGACGCAGCGAAGCCGGCCCGGTGGGGGATCCCTTCCCACCGGGCCGACTCCAGCCTCACAACTCCCGACCAGCGCCAGGAGTAACGCACGTGTCGATCGAGATCGCCCTGTACGACGGCCGCCCGAACAACGGCCGCCGCACCGGCCCCGCCCTGCTGCACCTGTCGACCGGCCACGGCGGCGACCTGGCCGAGGCCCTGGCCGCGCACGCCGGGCCGTCCGACCACCGGCTCCGCCGGATCGACCCCTACGGGGACACGCTGCTCAACGAGCAGGACGCGGGCGCCACCTTCGAGGAGGCCACCGCCCTGCTCTCCCGCTGCACCACGGAGGCGCAGCGGGCGGCCGTCCGCGACCTGCGGAACCTGCTCGCCCACTGCGCCGCGACCCCGGGGAGCTGGCTCTGCCTCTACGGCGACTGACGCCAGGGCGGCCGGCCCCGCGACGACCGGCGCCAGGGCGGCCGCCGCCACAGCAGGCCGCCGCTAGCGCGGGCCGCCCGCCCGGTACACCTCCGCCGCGACCGCCAGGTCCTCCCAGGCCATCCCGACGCTCTTGAAGAACCGCGGCCGCCCTTCCGGCAGCAGCGCGTCCCCGCGCACCAGTTCGGCCAGGTTCCACACCTGCCGCCCGGCGACGCCCGCCATCAGCAGGTCCCCGGCCTCCCGGGCCGCGACCGACCGCGCCTCCACGTACAGTTCGGCGCGCCCGACCAGCATCTCGTCCACCTCCCGCGCGTCCGGCTCGTGCGAGCCGACCGCGGCGACCGCCGCGTGCGCGGGGACCAGCGCGCCGTCGAACAGCGGCGCGCGCGCCGTGGTGCAGCAGACCACCAGGTCGGCGTCCCGGACGGCCTTGGGCCCGCCGACGGCGGCCGCGAGGCCGAGCCGCTGCCCGTACGCCGCCAGTGCCTCGGCCCGTCCGGTGTCGCGGGCGACCACGGTGAGCCGGGTGAGCGGCCGGACGGCCAGCAGCGCGTCCAGGTGCCCGTAGGCCTGCGGCCCGGAGCCGAACAGCACCAGGTGCTCGGCCTCCGGCACGGCCAGCCGGCGCAGCGCGGCCGCCGTGACGGCGGGGGTGCGCAGCGCGGTGAGCGCGGCGCCGTCCAGCAGTGCGAGCGGCTGGAGGGTGGGCCCGTCCAGGAGCAGGTAGCTGCCGGTGATCCGGGGCAGTCCCCGTCCGGGGTTGGCCGGGGCGACCCCGGCGATCTTCACGCCCGCGTACGGCCCGGCGGCGGCGGGCATCATCAGCAGTTCGCCGGCGGGTACCGGCACCGCCGACCGGGCGGGTGCCGCTTCCGGGTCGAACCCGTCCAGCAGCACCCGCTCGATCGCCCCCACCGCTCCGGCGGGCCCGACCCCGCCGGTGCCCGGTACGGCGTACTGGAGCGGCACAACCGCCTCGCCGGGCCTCGCAGTCGGACTCACAGCAGGAACCCCGTCCCCAGTTCGTCGCCCGGTTCGAGCACGAAGCCGTGCTCGCCGGTGCGGTGGGCGGTGCCGCCGACCTCGGTGACAACGCCGACACTGGGGGCACCTCCCGGCCGCCAGGCTGGGGGCGGGTCGCCGTCCGGGAGCACCCGGCCGCTGAACACCGTGCCGATGATCGACTCGTGCCGCAGCGGCTCGCCCGGGGCGAGCCGGCCTTCGGCGGCGAGCACCGCGAGCCGGGCGGAGGTGCCGGAGCCGCAGGGCGACCGGTCGATCTGCCCGTCCGCGAAGACGGTGACGTTCCGCTGGTTCAGTACCCCGTCCTCGGACGGGAGTTCGTCGTACAGGATCACCCCGTACACGCCGGACAGCCGGGCGTCGGTCGGGTGCGCCACGGCCTCCGATCCGGCCAGGGCCGCCCTGATCTCCCGGCCCACGGCGGTGAGTTCGGGCAGCTGGTCCAGTTCGACGGCGAGCCCGAGGGCCGCCGCCGGCACCGAGGCGTAGCAGGCGCCGGAGTGCGCGACCGCGACCTCGACCGTGCCACGCGAGGTCTCCACCGGCAGCTTCAGCGCGCTGACCCGGGTGGGCACGTTGCGGAAGGTGACGCCGGTGGTGCGCCCGCCGGCCCGGTGGACCAGTGCGGTGACCCGGCCGGAGGGCACGTCGATCCGCACCCGTGCCACGCCGTCCTCGGGGGCCGCGACCAGTCCCGACTCGACCGCCCAGGCGCCGAGCGCGATGGTGCCGTGCCCGCAGGCCGTCGAGTAGCCGTCCTTGTGCCAGAACAGGACGCCCAGGTGCGCCTCGTCGTCGTCCGGCGGCACCAGGAACCCGCCGTACATCCCGGCGTGTCCGCGCGGCTCCCGGGTGAGCAGCTGCCGGACCTCGTCCAGCGGGCTGGGCCGGGGCGCGGTGGCGCTGCCGCCCGCGCCGAGCGCGATGGCCCGCCGCTCGGCGACGGTGTCGCCGGGGATGGCCGGGAGGCCGTCCAGGACGATCCGGAACGGCTCGCCGGCCGTGTGGTAGTCGATGGTCCGCACGAACATCAGGCACCCCCGCCCGGGAGCACGCTGACGGTCCGGCCGACGGTGTAGAAGTCCAGGGCGGCCTGGCCCTGTTCGCGGTCGCCGTGGGCGGCGCCCTTGGCCCCGCCGAAGGGCAGGTGGAAGTCGACGCCGCTGGACGGCGCGTTGACCCGGATCATGCCCGCGTCGAGCCGGTCGGCGACGGCCAGCGCCACGTCCAGGCTGCGGGTGTGCACCGAGGTGGCGAGGCTGTGCGGGGTGTCGTTGGCGAGGGCGATCGCCTCGTCCAGGTCGGCGGCGGCGTGCAGCACCGCGATCGGGCCGAAGAACTCCTCGCGGGCCAGCGGGTGTTCGGCCGGCACGTCGGCGAGCAGGGTCGGTTCGACGAACCAGCCGATCCGGTCGGGCACCCCGCCGCCGGTGAGCACGCTGGCCCCGGCTTCGACGGCCGAGCCGACGGCGAGGGTCAGCCGTTCCCGGGCGGCGGAGTTGACCACCGGGCCGCACACCGTGTCGTCGACGGCCGCCAGCGCCTTCACCAGGGCTTCGCGCAGCGGCTCGTACGCGGCGCCGACCGCGATCACCCGGGAGGTGGCGGTGCACTTCTGCCCGGCGTACCCGGCGATGGCCGCCGCGACGTGCGCGGCCGCGGTCGCGATGTCGGCGTCCGGCAGCACCAGCGCGGCGTTGAGCCCGCCGAGTTCGGCCTGCACGGGCACGCCGCGCTCGGTCGCGGCCCGGACCACGGCCCGGCCGACGCCGGTCGAGCCGGTGAAGGAGACCACGTCCGCCGCGTCGACCAGCGCCGCGCCTTCCTCCGCCCCGCCGGGGACCACGGTGAACACGTCCTCGGACACCCCGGCCGCCCGGGCCAGTTCGGCCAGCCGCAGCGCGCACGCGGTCGCCTCGGGCGCCGGCTTGAGCACCACCGTGTTGCCCACCGCCAGCGCCGGCGCGGCCTTCCAGGTCGGGATCGCCAGCGGGAAGTTCCACGGCGCGATCAGCCCGGCCACCCCGTGCGGGCGGCGCCGGGTGAGCAGCAGTCCGGCGCCGGCGGCGGTCTCGTGCACGGCTCCGGACGGGGCGTACGGCGCCTGCGCGTAGTAGCGCCAGATCGCCGCCGTCCGGGCGACCTCGCCGCGGGCCTCGGCGAGCGGCTTGCCGACCTCGCGCACGATCAGCGCGGTCAGTTCCTCCGCGTGCGCCTCGACCGCGTCCGCGATCCGGCCGAGCGCCGCCGAGCGGGCGCCCGCGCCGGCCGCGAGCCAGCCGGTCTGCGCCGCCCGGGCCCGCCCGACGGCGGCCCGCACGGCCTCGGCGCCGGGTTCCTCGACGACGGCCACGAGGTCGTCCGGGTCGGCGGGGTTGTACGAGGTGATGGTCACAGCTGGCAGCCCTTCAGGGGGAGTTCGGAGCAGGTGCGGCTTACAGCAGGAACCCGGCCGGGAACGGGTCGCTCGGGTCGAGGAAGTACTGGGCGGTGCCGGTGACCCAGGCCCGCCCGGTGACGGTGGGCACCACGGCGGGGCGCCCGGCCACCTCGGTCTCCTCGACCAGCCGACCGGTGAAGGTCGTGCCGATGAAGGAGTCGTTGCGGAAGTCCCGCCCGAGGGGGAGTTCGCCGCGGGTGTGCAGCTGGGCCATCCGTGCCGAGGTGCCGGTGCCGCAGGGCGAGCGGTCGAACCAGCCGGGGTGGATGGCCATCGCGTGCCGGGAGTGCTCGGCGGTGGAGCCGGGGGCGAGCAGCTGGACGTGGTGGCAGCTGTGGATGGACGGGTCCTCGGGGTGCACGGGCCGGTCCGGGCCCGCGTTGATGGCGTCCATCAGGGCGAGGCCGGCGTCCAGGATGTCCCGCTTGCGCTCGCGCTCGAAGGGCAGCCCGAACTCGGCGAGCGGCAGGACGGCGTAGAAGTTGCCGCCGTACGCGAGGTCGTAGGTCACCGCGCCGTAGCCGGGCACCTCGATCTTGCGGTCCAGCGCCTCCGTGTAGGAGGGCACGTTGCGGATGGTCACCGCCTTGGCTGCGCCGTCCTCGACGTGCACCTCGGCGACCACCAGGCCGGCCGGGGTGTCCAGCCGCACGGTGGTGACCGGCTCGACCACCGGCACCATCCCGGTCTCGACGAGCACGGTGGCGACCCCGATGGTGCCGTGGCCGCACATCGGCAGCAGGCCGGAGACCTCGATGTAGAGCACGCCGAAGTCGGCGTCCGGGCGGGTCGGCGGCTGGAGGACGGCGCCGCTCATCGCCGCGTGGCCGCGGGGCTCGTACATCAGCAGGGTGCGGAAGTGGTCCAGGTGCTGCTGGAAGTGCACCCGGCGCTCGGCCATGGTGGCGCCGGGGATGACACCGAAGCCGCCGGTGATCACCCGGGTCGGCATGCCCTCGGTGTGCGAGTCGACGGCGTGGAACACGTGACGGCTGCGCATGGGTCACAACTCCCTACGGAATCTGGTGCCTGATGGGGGGCGGACCTGGCCGGCTGCCGCCGCAGCCGGCCGGGAGGTCCTGGGCATCCGGAAGTCCTGAGCGTCCGGAGGTCCGGAGCGCCCGGAGAGTCCGGACCGGGGAAGGATCTCAGACGAGGCCGTCGGCCAGCGCCTTCTCGGTGGCCGCGCGGACGGCCGCCTCGATGTCCCCGGGGAGCTCCTGGCGCGGGGCCCGGACCGGGCCGCCGGGGCGCCCGGCGATGTCCATGGACAGCTTGATGGCCTGGACGAACTCGGTCTTGGAGTCCCAGCGCAGCAGCGAGTGCAGCGACTTGTACAGCGGCAGCGCCGTCTCCAGGTCGTGCTTGACGGCGGCGTCGTAGAGCGCCACCGAGGCCGCCGGGAGCGCGTTCGGGTAGCCGGCGATCCAGCCGACCGCGCCGGCCAGCGCCAGCTCCAGCAGCACGTCGTCGGCGCCGATCAGCAGGTCGAGGCCAGGGGCGAGCTCGGCGATCTCGTACGCCCGGCGGACGTCGCCGCTGAACTCCTTGACCGCGACGATGGAGCCCTCGGCGTGCAGCTGGGCGAGCAGCGGCGGGACGAGGTCGACCTTGGTGTCGATCGGGTTGTTGTACGCCACGATCGGCAGGCCGGCCTTGGCGACCTCGGCGTAGTGCGCGCGCACCGAGGCGTGGTCGGCCCGGAAGGCGTTCGGCGGCAGCAGCAGGACGGAGCCGGCGCTGGCCTCGGCGGCCTGCTCGGCCCAGCGGCGGGACTCGGCGCTGCCGTAGGCGGCCACGCCGGGCATGACCCGGGAGCCGTCGCCGGCCGCCTCGACCGCCACCTCGACGACCCGGGCGCGCTCCTCGGCGGTGAGCGTCTGGTACTCGCCCAGCGAGCCGTTGGGGACGACGCCCTCACAGCCGGAGTCGATCAGCCAGCGGACGTGCGCGGCGTAGGCGTCGTAGTCGACGGAGTGGTCCGGGCGCAGCGGGATCGTGGTGGCGACCATGATGCCGCGCCAGGGACGGGTGGTGTCGTGCTGGGTGATGGACACGATGAACTCCTTGGTGAGGTGTGACATTTTATAAGTGCGGACGGGCCGGAGACAAGGTCCCCGGCCCGTCCGTTCGACGACGGGCCCGCTACGACCCCGTAGAGGGCCCCGCCGCCAGCTGGGACAGCGGCACCGGGCAGCCCAGCGGCCGCCGGTCCGGTCCCGGCTCACCCTGGCCGGCCAGGCAGGCCACGGCCGGACCGCACATCCGTCCCTGGCACCAGCCCATCCCGGCCCGGGTGAGCAGCTTCACGGTGCGCGGATCGCCCGCGCCCAGCTCGTCCACGGCCTCCCGGATCGCCGCGACCGGCACTTCCTCGCACCGGCAGACGTCGGTGTCCGGGCGCAGCCAGCCGGTCCAGCCGGGCCCCGGCCGGTGGGCCGCCGCCATCAGGTCGGCGAAGGCCCGCAGCCGGGTCCGGCGGCGCAGCAGCGCGGGCCCGGGCAGCGCCCCGGCCACCGCGTGCGCGGCCAGCTCGCCCTCGGCGATCGCGAGGTCGGCGCCGCCGACGCCGTTGGTCTCCCCCGCCGACCAGAGGCCGGGCACGCTGGTGCGCAGCCGGGCGTCGACGTCCAGCGCGACCGCGCCGTCCGGCCCGGTGCGGGTGCGGGCGCCCAGTTCGGTGGCCAGGTCGATCTGCGGCAGCAGGCCGTGGCCGACGGCGAGCGCGTCGCAGTCGATCCGCCGCTCGGTGCCGGGCACCGGCCGCCAGTCGGCGTCCAGCCTGGCCACCGTGACGCCGGTGACCCGGTCGGTGCCGTGCGCCTCGACCACGGCGCTGCGCGGGCGCAGCCGTACGCCGTGCCGCAGCAGCGCGCGCCCGTGGCCGGCGCCCTCCACGAGCTTGCCGGGGACGCCCGCCAGGACGCCCGGGCGCCGCGCGTACCCGAGGTAGGCGGTGGCCTCGACCACGGCGGGCACCTCGGCCCCGGCGGTGACCAGCGAGGACGCCGCGGCGAGCAGCAGCGGTCCGCTCCCGGCGACCACGATCCGCTTCCCGGGCAGCACCAGGCCGGCCTTGAGCATGGCCTGCGCGCCGCCCGCGGTGACCACCCCGGGCAGGGTCCAGCCCGGGAACGGCAGCTGCCGCTCGTAGGCCCCGGTGGCGAGCAGCACCGACCGGGTCCGGACGGTGGCCCGGTCGGTGCTCTCCGGCCCGCGGGTGACGTGCGCCGCGAAGCCGTCCTCGACGCTCTCCAGCGCCCAGACCTGGTGTCCGCCCCGGAAGGCGGCCCGCCCGGCCCGTTCGTGGGCGGCGAGCCGGTCGGCCAGGCCGCGGTAGGTGGACCAGTGGTGGTGCAGCCGGTCCGGCCGGGCCGCGCCGAGGCCGGGCGCCGGGTGGCGGTAGTACTGGCCGCCGGTGCTCGTGCCGCCGTCCAGCAGGACGCAGCGCAGCCCGAGGTCGGCGGCGGTGACGGCGGCGGCGAGTCCGGCCGGGCCGGCCCCGATCACCGCGAGGTCGTACCGGAAGGGGTCAGACGGCGAGGTCGGCACGGCCGTGGCCCTCCTGGGTGGTGACGGTGGTGCCGGGCTCGGCGGGGAGCAAGCAGGTGCGCTGGTTGGGTCGGCCGTCCACGGTGGCCAGGCAGTCGAAGCAGGCGCCGATGCCGCAGAACGCCCCGCGCGGCTTCCCGCCGACCCGGGTGGTGCGCCAGGCGAGCACGCCGTCCGCCCAGAGCGCGGCGGCGATCGACTGCCCGGGCAGCGCGGGGACGGGCCGCCCGTCGAACTCGATGTGGTGGGCGGGCCCGGGCTCGGCCTCGACCAGCCCGGCGGGGGTGCGGCGGCGCATCGGCGGCGTCTCCAATCCAGGACGGAATCTCATGTACGGGAACGGAAGCTCAGGCGGCCGGGAACCGGTCCGCCCGGAACGGCGTCAGGTCGAGTTCCGGCTGCTTGCCGGTGAGCTGTTCGCTGATCAGCAGTCCGGTCGCCGGGGCCAGCCCGATGCCGGCCCCCTCGTGCCCGCAGGCGTGGTACAGCCCGGCCACCCGGGGGTCCGCGCCGATGGCCGGCAGGTGGTCCGGGAGGTACGGGCGGAAGCCCCGGTAGGCGCGCATCACGGTGACGTCCGCGAGCACCGGGAAGAGCGCGGCGGCCTGTCCGGCGAGGCGGCGCAGCACCTCCTGGGAGAGGGTGCGGTCGAAGCCGACCCGCTCCCGGCTGGCGCCGATCAGCACCGGCCCGCCCGGGGTGCCCTCGATCACGGCGGAGGTCTCCAGGCCGGCCGAGCCGCTGGCCACGTTGGCCACGTAGTCGGCGGCGTAGACCTTGTGCCGGACCACCCGCGGCAGCGGCTCGGTGACCAGGACGAAGCCGCGCCGGGGCAGCACCGGCAGGTGCACTCCGGCCAGGGCGGCCAGCTCGCCGCCCCAGGTGCCGGCCGCGTTCACCACGGCGGGCACGGCCAGTCGGCGCCGCTCGGTCCGGACGCCGCGCACGGCGCCGTCGGGTCCCCGCTCGATCTCCGTGACGGCTTCCCCGGTGATCAGCTCGGCGCCCATCCGGCGGGCCTCGCGCAGCAGGTGGGCGGCGGCGAGGGCGGGCTGGACCTGGGCGTCCTGCGGGTAGTGGAAGCCGCCGGCCAGGCCGGGGGCGAGGTGCGGCTCCAGCTCCCGCAGCCGGTCGCCGGGGACCTCCTCGGCGATGACCCCGGCGGTGCGCTGCCCTGCGGCGAAGGCGCGCAGCGCCTCCTGCCCGGCGGCGGTGGAGGCGACCACCACGCCGCCCTTGGGCTCGTACTCGACGGCCGCGCCGAGGTCCTCGGCGAGTTCGCGCCACAGCCGGGTGCTGAGCAGGGCGAGGTCGAGTTCGGGCCCGGGCTCCTTGTCGGAGACCAGCAGGTTGCCCTCGCCCGCGCCGGTGGTGCCGCCGGCCACCGGCCCGCGGTCCACGACGGCGACGGCGAGCCCGGCGCGGGCGGCGTAGTAGGCGCAGGCGGCACCGACCACTCCGGCGCCGACCACGACGACATCCAGGGGAGGTCTCTCGGTCTTCAGCACGACAGTAATATGTCACATTCCATCTACCCTGCCAAGACCGCCGCGCCGATTCCGGCCGAGCCCGGCCGGGACACCGACAGGGCCCCGACCAGCGAAAAGCCCCGGCCCGCCGCTCGAAGGCGACGGACCGGGGCCTCAGGACGGCTCACCGGCTCAGGTGATGTCGTCCATCTGCTCGTGGCGGGCGGCCGGCACCGGGGCGCTGCTCGCCGTCGGAGCCGCCGAGGCCGCGACGCTCTCCGCGCCGTCCACCGCCTGCACGCTGAGGTCCAGGTGCGAGGCCTCCTCGTCGTCCAGCCCGGCGTCCGGGTCGCGGCGCGCCTTCCGCTTGTCGTTGAACAGGGCGACGCCCACCGCGATGAAGAACAGCGCCCAGATCGGCGCGGCCAGGACCAGCATGCTGATCGGCTCCGCGCTCGGGGTCGCGAAGGCGGCGAACACCGTGATGCCCATGACCATGCCGCGCCACCAGCCGAGCAGCCGCTTGCCGGTCACGATGCCGACCAGGTTGAGCATGACCAGCAGCAGCGGGAACTCGAAGGCCAGACCGAAGACCAGCACCATCCGGGTGGCGATGTCGAAGTAGTCCTCGGGCGGGAGGATCGGCGTCGTGTCGTTCGGCGTGAACGAGATCAACACCTCGACCGTGGTCGGCATCACCAGGAAGGCGCAGGCCACGCCCGCCAGGAACAGCGGGGCCCCGCAGACCATGAAGATGACGGTGTACTTCTTCTCGTGCCGGTGCAGACCCGGCGCGACGAAGGCCCACACCTGGTACAGCCAGACCGGGACGGCCGCCACCACGCCCGCCGTCAGCGCGACCTTCAGCATCCAGTTGAAGCCCGCGGTGAGCCCGATGTTGGACACCTGGGCGCAGCGCCCGTGGTAGTCCGCCGCGTTCGCCTTGTTGCACTGCGGCAGCGGCTGGAGGAGGAAGCTCTCCAACTGCTTGTGGTAGATCCCCGCGACGATCGTGAACACCAAGATCGCCAGGACCGACTTGACCACGCGGTTGCGCAGTTCCCGCAGGTGGTCGGCGAGGGCCATCCGCCCCTCAGGATCCTTTGACGCCTTCGACGCCTTGGAGAGCTTGCTCAACCCCGGTCCTCAACTCGTGCGTCGAGGCCCGCCGGTCGACGGGCCTCCATCTGCGTGGTCACGCCCACCGCGCTCAGTGCGGGCGGTCGCCGTCGGGCGCGGACGGCCCGGCGGCGGGCTCGGCGACCGGACGGGCCGTGCCCGAGGCCCCCGGGGCGGCCTGGATGGTCCTGGCCGCGGTGCCGTCCACCGGAGCCGGGGCCGGAGCGGGCCGCTCCGGCTGCTCGGGCTGCGCGGGCTCACCGTCCGTCCGCATCGCCCTGGCCTCGCTCTTCAGGATCCGCAGCGACTTCCCCAGCGAGCGCGCCACCTCCGGCAGCCGCTTGGCTCCGAACAGCACGATGGCGAGAACCACGATCACCACGATTGCGGTCATCGAGATGCGCATGCGCGACCACCTTCAGTCATGGCGGCCCGACCGGGCCGTCCGCTGCGGATGGTAACCGCTGCGGATGACGCCGCGACGAAGGCCGCCCGAACAGGACAGCAGCCCCCGGTACACGGTTCGGGAGCCGACTGGAAGCGTAACCCGCCCCTGCCCCCGCACAGCAGCCCCCGTACCACCGACGGTCCGGCCGTGCTACACGGCCGGCGACCCGGTACGGGCCGGGACCGCGTCCGCCAGCTCCTCCGCCGCCGAGGCCAGCGCCCGCGAGGCCGTGTCCACGCCCTTGGCGAGCGCCCGCACGTCCAGCCAGAGCCGGGTCGCGAGGACCCCGAGGACCAGCAGGCCCGCGGTGGCGAGCAGGACGGCGGCGACGAGCATCCAGGACATGCGCCCACCCTATACGGGCACTACCCCTCGGCCGGGACGAGCCGCATGGTGCGCACCCCGGCCCCGAGCAGCGCCTCGACGATCTTCTCGCCGGCCGGTTTGCGCACCGCCGCCCCGCACAGCGGGCAGCCGAAGCTGTAGTGCGCCTGGGCCGGAGTCCGACCGAGGGTCAGCCGGAACCCGTCGGCCGGGAGCTCCACCTTCTCCCGGCACTCCGAGCAGTACACCTTGAATCTGGTCCCGGGCTCCACCGCTCAGACCTGCCCCTCCCCGTAGGCGGCCAGTGCCTCCCGCGCGGCCGAGCGCGCCTGCCCGGCCAGTTCGGGCGGCGAGACGATCCGGCCGTCCCGGCCCAGCCGCAGCGCCAGCGGGCGCAGCTGGGAGGGGTCGGCGCTGCGCAGGGTGATCCGCAGCCCGCCGTCGGGCAGTTCCTCGGCCCGGTCGTGGGTGTAGTACTCGGCCACCCAGCGTCCGCCGGAGGAGACCTCGACCACCACCTCGGGGTCGTCCGCCGCCGGGTTGACCAGTCCGCCGCTCAGGTCCCGCGGCTCGCGCCGGGGCGGGTCGGCCGGGACGTCCAGGACGCGGATCTCGGCGACCCGGTCCAGCCGGAACATCCGGTGGTCCTCGGAGGTGCGGCACCAGGCCTCGAGGTAGGTGTGGCCCTCGGTGAGCAGCCGGATCGGGTCGACCTCGCGCTCGGTCATCCCGCCGCGCCCGTGCGAGTAGTAGCGCAGCCAGACCCGGCGGCCCTCGCTGAGCGCGCGGTCGATGTCGGCGAAGACGTGGCTCTCGGCCTCGAAGGTGACGCCGACCCGGGCGCTGCCCTCGGCGCTCTCCCCCGCCGCGTTCTCGATCTTGGCGACGGCCCGGGTGAGCGCCTCGCGGTCCCCGGCCCGCAGCCCGGGCAGCCCGGCGACGGCGCGGGCCGCGACCAGCAGCGCGGTCGCCTCGTCGGCGGCCAGCCGCAGCGGCTGGGCCACGTCGTCGACGTTGTGCCACCAGATCCGCTCGCCGTCGGTGTCGATGTCGAGCAGGTCGCCGCCGCGGAAACTGGTGCCGCACATCGGCAGCACGTTGAGGTCCCCGATCAGCTCGCGCTCACTGATCCCGAAGGCCCGGGCCACCTCGGCGACCTCGGCCCCCGGCCGCTCCCGCAGGTAGGTGACCAGCGACAGCATCCGTCGCGTCTGGTCGATCGCATTGCTCATGCCCGCACGTCCTCCGAGTCCAGCCCCGCGACCGCCCGAAGCCGGTCGACCACATCCGCCCGCAGCTCCTCCGGCCCGAGCACCAGCACATCCGGCCCGAACTCCGCGAGGTCGGCGCCCAGCCCGTTGCCGTACGGGATCTCCAGCTCGTCCCAGGCCTCGTCGACCCGGGTGCTGTTCAGCGCCTTGGTGCGCAGCGGGAAGCCCGCGCCCCGGCGGACCCGGACGGTCGCGGTGGCGGTGGCGCCCTCCCCCGCGAACTTCGCCACGGTGGCCCGGACGTCCACGTGCTCGGGCACGGTGCCGACGAAGGCCCCGGTCCTCGCCCGCACCTTGCCGGGGATCCGGCTGAGCCGGAACACCCGGGCGTCGCCGCGGTCGCGGTCGTACCCGGCCAGGTACCAGTGCCCGCGCCAGCACTCCAGCGCCCACGGCTCGACGCTGCGCTGCTCGACGGCGGCGGCACCGGCCTTGCGATACTCGAAGGTGACCGGACGGCGGTCCCGGGCGGCGGTGAGCAGCGGCTCGAACGCGGCCTCCCGGGCGGGGATGCGCGGCTCCAGGGCGGTACGGCCCTCGGGCTCGGTGAACGGCACCCCGGCCGCGCGCAGCTTCTGCAGCGCGCCGCTGGCCGCGCCGGACATCTTGGCCTGCTGCCAGACCCGGGCCGCCAGGGTCAGCGCGGCCGCCTCCTCCGCGTCCAGCGCGATCTCGGGCAGCCGGTTGCGGTCGGCCCGGGCCAGGTAGCCGAGCTCGCCGTCCAGGGTGCTCTCGTCGACGTCGATCACCAGGCCGAGCTCGCGCAGGTCGTCCTTGTCCCGCTCGAACATCCGGTTGAAGGCGTCCTCGCTGCTGCTCTGCCAGGCCTCGCGGTACGCCTCGATGGATTCCCGCAGCTCCTTCTTGGAGAGCGGACGTCTGGTGTTCATCAGGCACAGGGCGAGATTCATCAGCCGCTCTGCCTTGGCGATCGCCATCGCTGACCCTTCCGGTGTGCCGCGCCGCGCGCGGGGTGCGCCAACCGGGCGATCACCACCCGGCGGGACCGACCGTACCGGTAGCGGTACGCAGTGCAAAAGCCGCGTCCCGCACCCGGCCCCCGGGCGGTGCCGTCCGGCCCCGGACACGCCCGTGGGCCGGGCCCCCGGAGGGGTCCGGCCCACGGTCCGCACGGCCTCAGACGGCCAGCAGGTCGACCACGAAGATCAGCGTGGAGCCGGCCGGGATCGCCGGGGTCGGCGACTGGTTGCCGTACGCCAGGTGCGACGGGATGGTCAGCTCGCGGCGGCCGCCGACCTTCATGCCGACGACACCGCGGTCCCAGCCCTTGATGACCCGGCCGCCGCCCAACGGGAAGCGGAACTCGTTCGGGCTCCGGTTCCAGCTCGCGTCGAACTCCTCGCCGGTCTCGAAGGTCACGCCGACGTAGCGGACGCTGACGTTCTGGCCCGACTTGGCCTCCGCGCCGTCACCGACGACGATGTCGCGGATCTGCAGCTCCGTCGGGGCGTCGCCGATCGGGAAGTCGATCTCGGGCTTCTCGTTGAGGTTGGCGCTCACAGTCCCTCTTCTCACGTTTCGCATTGCATTACACGACCAAGCGGCGGACGCCCGCCCCGGTCCGCCCGTACGACGTACGGGCGGACCACGGTACGCGCGCCCGCCGCCCGTCCGGGTCCGGCCACGCGGCCGGACCCGGAGGTCACACATTCACCATTGTCACCCGAAAGTGGATCAGCCCTGACCCGCGTCCAGGATGTCCACCACGAAGACCAGCGTCGCGCCGGGCGGGATGTCGCCCTGGCCCTTGTCGCCGTAGCCCAGCGCGGCCGGGATCACCAGCTCCACCCGGCTGCCCACGGTCTGGCCCTCCAGGCCCTGGTCCCAGCCCTGGATGACCTGGCCGCCGCCGACCGGGAAGGAGAACGCCTGGCCCTTGCTGAGCGAGGAGTCGAACATCTTGCCGTCCTTGGCGAGCGCGCCGGTGTACTGGACGACGACCTTCTCGCCCTTCTCCACCTTCGGCCCGGTGCCCTTGATCAGGACGTGCGACTTCAGCTCGGTCGGGTCCTTGGCGCCGGCCACCGGGGTGATCTCGGCCGGCTTCTTGCCGTTGTCCTTGACCTGCGGGAAGTCCGCCGGCGGCGGGGTGACCGTGCCGCTGACCACCGAGTCCGGCGCGTTGGCGTTACGGATGTCGATCACGAAGATCAGGTCGTCCTTGGGCCCGATCGACATGTCGGCCTTGCCCTGCGAGCCGAATCCGGCGGCCGGCGGGGCCACCACCAGCAGCCGGCTGCCGGCCTTCTTCCCCATCACGGCCTGGTCCAGCGCCGGGATCAGCGAGTCGGTGCCCGCCTGGAAGATCTGCGGCTTGCCGTTGGCGTCGTACGAGCTCGGGATGTCCTTGCCGGTGTTCCAGTCCTTGGCGGTGTAGTCCACCGAGGTCCAGGAGTTCTTGTCCACCTTGGCGCCGGTGCCCTCGGTGAGGACCTTGACCACGAAGGAACCGTCCGAGGCCTCGCCCGGCACCTGGATGTCGGCCTTCTTGCCGAAGTCACCGGTGACGGTCGGCAGCACCTTGGCGCTGTCCTTGATCGGCGGCACCGGCTCGGCGGTCGGCGTGGGCGGCGCGCTCTTGGCCGCGTCCGGCTTGGCGGCCGAGGCGCTGTCCTTGGAGCCGTCCTTGTTCACCATGTAGAGCGTGACACCGCTGCCGACCAGCAGCAGGGCGATCACCGTGCCGAGGATCACGCCCAGGCGGCCGACACCGGGCGGGTTCTCGTCGTACCCGGCCTCCGAGGTGTCGCTCTTGCGCACGTTGGAGGCGAAGATCTGCGGGGCCTCGTCGGTCTTGGTCCCGCCCGCGGCCCGCGGCGCCTCGCCGGGCTGCGCCCAGCCGGCCTGCTGCTTCAGGATCGACGGCGGAACGACGATCGACTCGCCGTCGCCCGGAAGCGGTCCGCCCGGACGGGAGGCGGCCGGGTCACCCGCAGGGCCGTCGTTCGCCGCGGTACCGGCCCCGCCCGGGCTCGGCGTCTTCTCAGTCATGACTCCCCATCCATCTCGCCACAGGTTCCAGGTCTGCACCCGGCGTGCTGAGCGCCGGACTGCCGTCGCACCGCCCGCCCCGGACCTTGGCGCCGGGCGGCGCCTGCCACAGCGCGAGGGCATTATGACAGCTCAGGATGAGGGCGGACGCTTCGTTGTACGAGCGTCCGCCCAAGCGTACGGAATCCCCCGGGTGAGTTCCTAGAGCACGCCCCTAGACCGCTTCCAGAATGTCGATCACGAAGACGAGCGTGGAGTTGGCGGGGACGGAGCCCTGGGCCTTGTCCTGGTAGCCGAGCGCGGGCGGCACCACCAGCAGCACCCGGCTGCCGACGTTCTGCCCCACCAGCCCCTTGTCCCAGCCCTCGATCACGCTCCCGGTGCCGATCTGCACCGCCTGCGCGCCGCCGTGCGTCCAGGAGGCGTCGAACTGCTGGCCGTTGCCCCACAGCACCCCGGTGTACTGCACCACCAGGGTCTGCCCGCTCTTGACCTGCTTGCCCTCGCCCTTGATCAGCACCGCCTGCTGGAGGTCCGTGGGCGCCGCCTGACCGGCCGGGACGGTGATCGTCACCGGCGCCTTCCCGTTGTCCTTGACCTGCGGCAGCGTCGCGGCCGGCTCGGTCATGGTCCCGGTCAGCGTGGAGTCCTGCGGCAGGCTCTCCATGATGTCCAGCACGAACACCACGGTGTCGTTCTTGTTGACGCCCAGCTGGGTGGAGCCCTGCTCGCCGAAGGCCGCCGCCGGCGGGGCCACCACGAGCAGCCGGGAGCCCACCTTCTTGCCGATCACGCTCTGGTCCAGCGCCGGCACCAGCTGTCCACTGCCGGCCTGGTAGAGCTGCGGCTTGCCGCTCGGGTCGTACGAGCTGGGCAGGTCCTTGCCGGTGGTCCAGTCCTTCGCCGTGTAGTTGACCGTCACCCAGTCGCCCTTGTTGACGGTGGAGCGCTCGCCCTCGCTCACCGTGCTCACCACGAACTGGCCGCTGGGCTGCTGGCCCTCGGGGATGGTGATGGTCGCCTTGCTGCCGAACCCGCCACCCGAAAGAGTGGGCATCGGCGACGCCTCGCCGACCGGCGCCGGCACCGTGGGGGCGGCGCTCGCCGCGGACGGTGTCGCCGGGCCGGCCGCCTTCGGGGAACTGCTGCAGGCGACCGCCAGCAGCAGCGGCAGGGTGAGAAGCAAACCGGCGGAGCGGCGCACGGTGGTCCTAACTGTCGGTCGAAGTCGGCTCTCCTGACTCGACGGACAGCGTATGCCCGGCACGCGTCCGGCCCCGGTAGACACCACCGGGGCCGGACCCACCACCGCGATCTTGAGGCCTTGCTCACACCCGGGCCGCGCCCCGGCTCACACCAGGGCCGCCCCGGGCTCACACTCCCGGGTCACATCCCCGCGATGAGCTTCTCCACCCGCTCGTCGACCGAGCGGAACGGGTCCTTGCACAGCACCGTGCGCTGCGCCTGGTCGTTCAGCTTCAGGTGCACCCAGTCGACCGTGAAGTCCCGGCGCTGCTCCTGCGCCCGGCGGATGAAGTCCCCGCGCAGCCGGGCCCGGGTGGTCTGCGGCGGGATCGACTTGGCCTCGAAGGTCTTGAGGTCGGTGGTGATCCGCTTCGCCTGGCCCTTGTTCTGGAGCAGGTAGAACAGGCCGCGACGGCGGTGGATGTCGTGGTACGCCAGGTCGATCTGGGCCACCCGCGGGTTGGACATGCTCATGTCGTGCTTCTCGCGGTAGCGCTCGATGAGCTTGTACTTCATGATCCAGTCGATCTCGGTGGCCACCCCGTCGAGGCGCTCGCTGCGGACCGCCTCCAGGGTGCGGCCCCACAGGTCGAGGACCCGGCCCACCGTGCCGGTGTTGATGCCCTTGCGGTCCGCGAACTCCAGCGCCTTGGTGTAGTACTCCTCCTGGATGTCCAGCGCGCTGGCCTCCCGGCCGTTGGCGAGCCGCACCTGGTGGGTGCCGGTGAGGTCGTGGCTGACCTCGCGGATCGCCCGGATCGGGTTCTCCAGGGTCAGGTCGCGCATCACCACGCCGGCCTCGATCAGCCGCAGCACCAGGTCGGTGGCACCGACCTTGAGCAGCGTCGTGGTCTCGGACATGTTGGAGTCGCCGACGATCACGTGCAGCCGGCGGTAGCGCTCGGCGTCCGCGTGCGGCTCGTCACGGGTGTTGATGATCGGCCGCGAGCGGGTGGTGGCGGAGCTGACGCCCTCCCAGATGTGCTCGGCGCGCTGGCTGACGCAGAACACCGCCCCGCGCGGGGTCTGCAGCACCTTGCCGGCCCCGCAGATCAGCTGCCGGGTGACCAGGAACGGGATCAGCACGTCGGCCAGCCGGGAGAACTCGCCGTGCCGGGCCACCAGGTAGTTCTCGTGGCAGCCGTAGGAGTTCCCGGCCGAGTCGGTGTTGTTCTTGAAGAGGTAGACGTCCCCCGCGATGCCCTCCTCGTGCAGCCGCCGCTCGGCGTCCACCAGGAGCCCTTCGAGGATGCGCTCCCCCGCCTTGTCGTGCGTCACCAGCTCGGTCACGTCGTCGCACTCGGGGGTGGCGTACTCGGGGTGGGAGCCGACGTCGAGGTAGAGCCTGGCGCCGTTGCGCAGGAAGACGTTGCTGCTGCGGCCCCAGGAGACGACCCGGCGGAACAGGTACCGCGCGACCTCGTCCGGGGACAGCCGCCGCTGCCCGCGGAACGTGCAGGTCACCCCGTACTCGTTCTCCAGCCCGAAAATCCGGCGGTCCATGAGCACTCCATTCTCTGTCGGAGCTGTCCGAAACCGCCTCCACGACGACTGGGCCGCCGCAGGGGCACCGGAGCCCCGTACGGACGGCGGTCCGGCCGCCGTACGGGACTCCTCAGGCACTGCTACTCCGGCGCGGTGTCCGCCGGGTTCTCGTCGTCGTCCGTCTCCGCGGACTGGTCCCCGTCCAGCAGCCGGCCGAGCTGGTTGCCCAGGATCCGCTTGAACTTGCGCTGCTGGAACCGCTGGCGGTCGAGCACCGCGACCTCCAGCTGCTCCGGGGTGAGGGTGCGCGGGCTGCCGCCGTTGGGGTCGCGGGCGAGCGAGTCGACCGCGACCTTCACCGCCTCGGTGAGGCTCAGGCCCACGCGGTGGCGCTGGCCCAGGTAGTTGCCGATCGAGTCGGCGTTGCCGCCGACCACCACGTAGTTCTTCTCGTCGACGACCGAGCCGTCCGGCGTGAGCCGGTAGATCTGGTCGTTGTCGGTGCCGCGGCCGACCTCGGCCACGATCAGCTCGACCTCGTACGGCTTCTCGCCGACCGAGGAGAAGATGGTGCCCAGGGTCTGGGCGTACACGTTGGCCAGGCCCCGGGCCGTGACGTCGGCCCGGTCGTAGGAGTAGCCGCGCAGATCGGCGTAGCGGACGCCGCCGATGCGCAGGTTCTCGAACTCGTTGTAGCGCCCGACCGCCGCGAAGGCGATCTTGTCGTAGATCTCGGAGACCTTGTGCAGCGCCCTGGAGGTGTTCTCCGCGACGAAGACGATGCCGTCGGCGTAGGTGAGCACGACCACGCTGCGGCCGCGCGCGATGCCCTTGCGGGCGTACTCCGCGCGGTCCGCCATGGCCTGCTGGGGCGAGACGTAGAACGGTGTCGACACCGGCGGTCGTCCCTTTCCTGTGAGGTGCTGGCTAGAGCAGCGGGGCCTGCGGGCCGTTGGGGTGGACGAGCCGCTCGTCGGTGATCGAGCGGGCGATCGCGCCGACCTCCGCGTCGGTGAGGCGGCGGAAGCCGTCCTCGGTGATCAGCGAGACGAGCGGGAAGATCTTGCGGGTGAGGTCGGGGCCGCCGGTGGCGGAGTCGTCGTCGGCCGCGTCGTAGAGCGCCTGGACGACCAGGGTCGAGGCCTGCTCGGCCGTCAGGCCCTCGCGGTAGAGCTTCTTCATCGAGCCGCGGGCGTAGACCGAGCCCGAGCCGGTGGCGGCGAACCCGCGCTCCTCCGAACGCCCGCCGGTCACGTCGTAGTTGAAGATCCGGCCGCGGCCGAGGTCCAGGTCGTAGCCGGCGAACATCGGCACCACGGCGAGGCCTTGCATCGCCATGCCCAGGTTGCCCCGGATCATGGTGGTGAGGCGGTTCGCCTTGCCCTCCAGGGAGAGCACGGTGCCCTCGATCTTCTCGTAGTGCTCCAGCTCCAGCTGGAACAGCCGGACCATCTCGACCGCGAGGCCGGCGGTGCCGGCGATGCCGACCGCGCTGTACTCGTCGGCCGGGAAGACCTTCTCCATGTCGCGCTGGGCGATCACGTTGCCCATCGTGGCCCGGCGGTCACCGGCGATCACCACACCGCCGTCGAAGACCGCGGACACGATCGTGGTCCCGTGCGGGGCCTCGACGACAACACCCTCGGGGAGCCCGCGCAGACCGGGGACCAGCTCCGGCTTGTGCTCGGCGAGGAAGTCGAGGAACGAGGACGACCCCGGGGTCAGGAAGGCAGCCGGTAGACGCCCGGTGCCACGAGTGTTGGCTTCCACACGATTCCTTCCAGGTAGCTTGAAGCGCGCGCTGCCCGCACCCTACCCGTCCGATGATCACTGTCCACGGGTGGAGGTGAGGTGCCGGGCGGCCGGACGGCAGGCGCCGCCCGGCCGCCCTCGACGGCCGCGACCGTGAATTCCCGAATGCCGGGGAGGGGCTATTGCCCGCCCTTCTGCACGAATCCGCGGACGAAATCTTCCGCATTCGACTCCAGGACCTCGTCGATTTCGTCCAGCACCGCGTCGACGTCGTCGCCCAGCTTTTCCTGGCGTTCCTTGAGGTCGTCGGAATTCTGCGTTTCCGCGACCTGCTCCTCGACCTCCTCGGAGGAGCGGTTCGCCCGCTGCTGGCCGCCGCCGGTGTCCTTGCTCGCCATTTCCCTCACCCCGCTCGATTCGTCTGGCACGGTTCGGTCGCTGCTTGCTGCACCGACCCTATACACAAGGTGCGACTGCCGCTCCCGGTTTGCCGGTGGCGCTTCTTGTCCAACACCCGCTGCCACCCCGGATGATTCCCATTCGGCGGAGGTTCACCCGTGGTGATCGAAAAGTTACCCGCCGGACAGCACCCGGAGCAGGTCCTCGGCCGTGCGGCAGCGGTCCAGCAGCTCCTTGACGTGGTTGCGGGTCCCGCGCAGCGGCTCCAGGGTGGGCACCCTCTGCAACGAGTCCCGGCCCGGCAGGTCGAAGATCACCGAGTCCCAGGAGGCCGCCGCGACGTGCTCCGCGTACTGCTCCAGGCAGCGCCCGCGGAAGTACGCCCTGGTGTCCTCCGGGGGCTTGGAGACGGCCCGCTCGACCTCGTCGTCGGTCAGCAGCCGCTCGAAGCGCCCGCGCGCCACCAGACGGTTGTAGAGGCCCTTCTCGGGCCGTACGTCGCTGTACTGGAGGTCGACCAGGTGCAGCCTCGGGTTCTCCCACTCCAGGGCGTCCCGGCTGCGGTAGCCCTCCAGGATCTCCCGCTTGGCGATCCAGTCCAGCTGCCGGGACAGCGACATCGGGTCGCGCTCCAGCCGGCCCAGGACGTCCTCCCAGCGCGTCAGCACGTCGACGGTCTGCTCGTCCGCGTCGTTGCCGAAGCGGTCCTCGACGTACTTGTGGGCCAGTTCGAAGTACTCCAGCTGGAGTTGGACGGCGGTGAGCTTGCGCCCGTTGCGCAGGGTGATCAGGTGCTTGAGCGTCGGGTCGTGGGAGACCCGGTGCAGGGTGCGCACGGGCTGGTCGACGGCGAGGTCGGAGGCGATGAAGGAGTCCTCGATCATCGACAGGACCAGCGCGGTGGTGCCCAGCTTGAGGTAGGTGGAGATCTCCGAGAGGTTGGCGTCCCCGATGATCACGTGCAGCCGGCGGTACTTCTCGGCGTCCGCGTGCGGTTCGTCCCGGGTGTTGATGATCGGCCGCTTGAGCGTGGTCTCCAGGCCGACCTCGACCTCGAAGTAGTCGGCCCGCTGGCTGATCTGGAAGCCGTGCGCCGAGCCGTCCTGGCCGATGCCGACCCGGCCCGCTCCGGTGACCACCTGCCGGGAGACGAAGAAGGGCGTGAGGTGGCGGACGATGTCGGCGAACGGGGTCGCCCGCTTCATCAGGTAGTTCTCGTGGGTGCCGTAGGAGGCGCCCTTGTTGTCCGTGTTGTTCTTGTACAGGTGGATGTTCTGCCCGTTGGGCAGCTCCAGGGCGCGCTGTGCGGCGGCCGCCATGACCCGCTCGCCGGCCTTGTCCCACAGCACGGCGTCGCGCGGGTTGGTCACCTCGGGCGAGCTGTACTCGGGGTGCGCGTGGTCCACGTAGAACCGGGCCCCGTTGGTGAGGATGATGTTGGCGAGGCCGATGTCCTCGTCGGTCAGCTGGCTGGCGTCCGCCACCTCGCGCGCGAGGTCGAAGCCCCGGGCGTCGCGCAGCGGGTTCTCCTCCTCGAAGTCCCAGCGGGCCCGCCGGGCCCGGTGCATCGCCGCCGCGTACGCGTTGACGATCTGGGACGAGGTGAGCATGGCGTTGGCGTTGGGGTGCCCGGGCACGGAGATCCCGTACTCGGTCTCGATGCCCATCACGCGCCGTACGGTCATGCGGCCCTCCTTGCCCGGTGCGCCGCCCCCGGCGGGCGGAGCACGCTGACGTACCGCTGAACTACACCGGCGCCGGCCATCTGACCGCGGACGGTGGGTCGAGCCTAGGACCCGGCGCCGAACGGCGGGCCCCGAGACGCGCCGTCCGGCTGCGGGGCCGCGAGGCGCCACAGCCGGACGGTGTGCGTACAGCTCCGGGGACCGCTGCCGGCCCGGGTAACCGCGTGACTACAGGTACTGCCCGGTGTTGGCGACAGTGTCGATGGAGCGGCCGGACTCGGCGCCCTGCTTGCCGGTGACCAGCGTGCGGATGAAGACGATCCGCTCGCCCTTCTTGCCGGAGATGCGGGCCCAGTCGTCCGGGTTGGTGGTGTTCGGGAGGTCCTCGTTCTCCTTGAACTCGTCCACGCAGGCGGCGAGCAGGTGGGAGACACGGAGACCGTGCTGGCCGTGGTCGAGGAAGTCCTTGATGGCCATCTTCTTCGCGCGGTCGACGATGTTCTGGATCATCGCACCGGAGTTGAAGTCCTTGAAGTACAGGACCTCCTTGTCACCGTTGGCGTAGGTGACCTCCAGGAAGCGGTTCTCCTCGGTCTCGGAGTACATCCGCTCCACCACCGCCTGGATCATCGCGGCCACCGTGGCCTCGACGGAGCTGTCGTGCTCCTTGAGGTCGTCCGGGTGGAACGGCAGCGAGTCCTTGAGGTACTTGGAGAAGATGTCCTTCGCGGCCTCGGCGTCCGGGCGCTCGATCTTGATCTTGACGTCCAGGCGGCCGGGCCGCAGGATCGCCGGGTCGATCATGTCCTCGCGGTTCGAGGCGCCGATGACGATGACGTTCTCCAGGCCCTCCACGCCGTCGATCTCGGCGAGCAGCTGCGGGACGATGGTGTTCTCCACGTCCGAGCTGACGCCGGAACCGCGGGTGCGGAACAGCGACTCCATCTCGTCGAAGAAGACGATGACGGGCGTGCCCTCGCTCGCCTTCTCCCGGGCCCGCTGGAAGACCAGGCGGATCTGCCGCTCGGTCTCGCCCACGTACTTGTTGAGCAGCTCGGGGCCCTTGATGTTGAGGAAGTAGCTCTTGCCCTGGGGCCGGCCGGTGACCTCGGCGACCTTCTTGGCCAGCGAGTTGGCGACCGCCTTGGCGATGAGCGTCTTGCCGCAGCCGGGCGGGCCGTAGAGCAGGACGCCCTTGGGCGGGCGCAGCTCGTACTCCTTGAACAGGTCGGCGTGCAGGTAGGGCAGCTCGACCGCGTCGCGGATCAGCTCGATCTGGTTGCCCAGCCCGCCGATCTGGCGGTAGTCGATGTCCGGGACCTCTTCGAGCACCAGCTCCTCGACCTCGGACTTCGGCACGACCTCGTACACGTAGCCGGAGCGGGGCTCCAGCAGCAGGGCATCCCCCGCCCGGATCGTGACCTCGCGCAGCGGTTCGGCGAGGCGCACGACGCGCTCCTCGTCGGTGTGGCCGAGAACCAGGGCGCGCTCGCCGTCCTCCAGGACCTCCTTGAGGGTGACGATCTCGCCGATGCGCTCGAAGGCCATCGCGTCCACGATGTTGAGGGCCTCGTTGAGCATCACCTCCTGGCCGCGGCGCAGCTCGTCGAGGGCGACGTTGGGGCTGACGTTCACGCGGAGCTTGCGCCCGCCGGTGAAGATGTCCGCGGTGCCGTCCTCGTTCGCTTCGAGGAAGGTGCCGAAGCCGGCCGGGGGCTGTGCGAGCCGGTCCACTTCCTCCTTGAGGGCCACGATCTGGTCGCGGGCCTCGCGCAGGGTGGAGGCGAGCCGGTCGTTCTGGGCGGTCACGCCCGCCAGGTTGGTCTGGAGCTCGACGATCCGCTCTTCGAGGATCCTCGAATTGCGCGGCGAGTCGGCGAGCTTGCGGCGCAACACGGCGATTTCCTGCTCAAGGAACGAGACCTGAGCGGCCTCGTCGGAACCACGAGCGGGCCTGCCGGTGCTGCGGTTGTAGTCGTCATCGTGGGCTGCCACGGTCCTCACCTCCTCCGGGGAGCTGGACGCTTCCAGACCCTACCTGGGACCAGGGGTCCGTAAACCCCTAGATCAAGAAAGATGGAACGGGCGTGTCCGATCTTCGCCCCAGCGTGCTTCCCCTCTGCATAGGGGATACCCACCGCGCACCACCCAAAGCGGGCCAGATGTATCGTCGAGCGAAGTGATATCCGATCGCGACCACGACCCGAGGTCCGATCGTTGTACGAATGGCGGGATTGCTCCGTAAATGGGCGACCCGGGACAGAAACGGCAGGAGACCATGTCGGTGACCGAGCAGACCGCGGCGACGACCGAGGCACTGGAGGTGTGGATCGACCAGGACCTCTGCACCGGCGACGGCATCTGCGTGCAGTACGCGCCGGAGGTCTTCGAGCTCGACATCGACGGCCTGGCCTACGTGAAGGGTGCGGACGACGAGCTGCGCCAGCAGCCCGGGGAGACCGCCCCGGTGCCGCTGACGATCCTTCAGGACGTGGTGGACTCGGCCAAGGAGTGCCCCGGCGACTGCATCCACGTGCGCCGGGTCGCGGACCGGGTCGAGGTGTACGGGCCCGACGCGGAGTGAATTGACCCGGCGAGCGGGCGAGTAACAGCTAGGTCAGGCTGACCGGGGCGGCGGTCTGGGAGCGGTCCCAGCCGCCGCCCTTGCGCGTCCAGGTGAGGTCGAGTGAGATGTCGGGCCGGAAGCGCGGCACGTCCTGGCTCGAATACCCCTGCGCGTGGCCGGTGATGGCGCCGTCGGAGCGCACCGCGAGCCGGCTCACGGTGAGGTTCTCGCGCTCGGAGAGCAGGGTGGCCGTCACCTCCGGGCGGCCGCCGGGGCCGGGGCCGAGCAGGAAGACGGCGTCCGGCGGGGTGCCGTTCTCGGCGGCGCAGTGCGCGGCGACCACGGTGGCGGGGCGTCCGTCGCCCAGCCGGGCGGGCACGCTGAGCACCGTCTTGACCGGGAACGGTCCGCAGTCCATCGGGAGTTGGGCCCGGGCCGGGTCGGGGGCCGCGCTCGCCGCGAGGGCCGCCGGGGTGCCGTGCGCGGGCAGCGGGGTGCCGGTCGCCGGGGAGGCGGCGAGGGCGGCGGCCACCACCGCGCCGCAGCCGGCCAGGGCGAGGGCCCAGTGCCAGGGGGCGGTGCGCGCGTGCCCGGGCCCCGTGCGGCCCCGCGGTGCGTGCTGTCCAGCCGTCGCCGTCGTCCCGACCGCGGTCTCCACCAGGCGTCCCCTCCAGTGCTCCAGGAGCTGGTCCGTGTGAGCGAGCATCGTCCCACACCCGGTCGACGGAAATGCCAAGGGGTGGCACGAGATTGCTCGTGCCACCCCTGTCCGCTGCCGCGGGATCAGCCCAGGTCGGGCTGGTCGGCCTCGTCGGCGCGGGCGGCCTTGCGGGCGGCCGCGCGCTCCTTCAGGGTCTGCTCGGAGGCCCCGTTGTCGTAGTCCTCGCCGTACGCGCCCTTGGACGGGCGGCGGCGGCGCAGCGGCGGCTCGACGCCGTCCGCCAGGCGGCGGGCGGTGAGCAGGAAGCCGGTGTGGCCGATCATCCGGTGGTCCGGGCGGACGGCCAGGCCCTCCAGGTGCCAGGTGCGGACCATGGTCTCCCAGGCCTGCGGCTCGGTGAAGGTGCCGTGGTCGCGCAGCGCCTCGACGGTCTTGGACATCTGCGTCGTGGTGGCCACGTAGCAGCAGATGAGGCCGCCGGGGACGAGCGCCTTGGAGGCGACGTCCAGGCACTCCCAGGGGGCCAGCATGTCGAGGATGACGCGGTCGACGTCGGACTCCACCAGGTTGTCCTGGAGGTCGCCGACGGTGAGCTTCCACGCCGGGTGCGGCCCGCCGAAGTAGCGCTCGACGTTGTTCTGCGCGATGTCGGCGAAGTCCTGCCGGCGCTCGTAGGAGGCCAGCATCCCTTGCTCGCCGACGGCGCGCAGCAGGTACGTGCTGAGCGCGCCGGAGCCGACGCCGGCCTCGACCACGCGGGCGCCCGCGAAGATGTCGGCCATCGCCAGGATCTGCCCCGCGTCCTTGGGGTAGATCACGGCGGCGCCGCGGGGCATGGACAGGACGTAGTCGGGGAGCAGGGGGCGCAGCGCGAGGTACGGGACGTTCCCCGTGGTGCGCACGACCGTGCCTTCGGGGGCGCCGATCAGCTCGTCATGCGGGAACGCACCCTTGTGGGTGTGGAACTGGTTCCCGGCCTGGAGCGTGAACGTGTAGTGGCGACCCTTGGGGTCGGTCAGCTGGACCTGGTCCCCGACCTGGAAGGGCCCGCGTCGGCGGGCGGCACCGGTCGGTTCGGACATACGGACAATCCTAAGGGAAGCGGGGTGCCCCGCCTCACCACGCCCGGTGGTCGACCCCCTCCACGGCCGCACCGGCGGCCCCGGCAGCCCCGGCGGCCCCGCTGGTGACGGGGGGCGTCAGCGCCCGGAGACGGCGGAGGTCAGCCGCTGCTCGATGTCGCTGAGGGCCGCGACGCCGTACACCCGGCCGTCCGCCTCGACCACCAGGTACTCCCCCGCCGGGGTGGTCTGGACGGCCCGCAGCAGGTCCTCGCCGCCGAGGTCGGCGTCCAGCCGCAGCCCGGGTTCGAGGTCGCGGGCGAGCGGGCCGACGGCCACCCAGGGGCGGCGGTGCTCGGGTACGGCCCGTACCGCGGACTCGCGGAGGATGGCGATCGGCTCGCCCCGGCCGTCCACCACGACCACCGCGCCGGCCTCGGCCTCGCGGGCGCGGCGCATCGCCTCGCCGAGCGGGGTGTCGGCGGTGACCTCGACGGCCCGGCGGGCGAGCTCGCGCAGCCGCAGGCCGGGCAGCGCCTCCTTGAGCCGGGCGTTGCGCACGCTGCCGGTGGCGCCGTTCCAGATGATCGCGGCGAGCACGGCGGCGAGCACCGCGTCCACCAGGGTGTCGGTGGTGGTGCGCTCGACGCCGCGGGCGGCGCCGGCCAGGGGCAGCCCGATCAGCACGGCGACCGCCAGCGCCCGGCCGACCCAGGCGGCGGCCACCGTGCCGGCCATCGGCCTGCCGGTGACCGCCCAGACGACGGCCCGCAGCATCCGCCCGCCGTCCAGCGGCAGGCCGGGCAGCAGGTTGAAGGCGGCGACCACCAGGTTGGACACCATCAGGCCGGTGAGGAGCACGCCGGGCACCGTGGACAGCTCCACGGCCTGCATGGCGAGGTAGAACACGCCGCCGAGGGCCAGCGAGAGCAGCGGGCCGACGAAGGCCAGCCAGAACTCCCGCCAGGGCGTGGTGGCCTCGTTCTCGATCTCGGAGACGCCGCCGAAGAACTGGAGCTGGATCCGCCGCACCCCGAGCTTGTAGCGCAGCGCGACCAGGGTGTGGGCGAGCTCGTGCACCAGGACGGAGGCGTAGAAGGCGACCGCGAAGGAGAACGCGACCAGGTAGCGGGCGGCGCCGAGGTCGGGCAGGACCTCGTCGAGCTGCCCGCCGAACACCCAGGTGATCAGTGCGGCGATGACGAACCAGGACGGGGTGACGTAGATCGGCACGCCGAAGGGGCGGCCCATCAGGATGCCGCTGCCGCGCTCCCGCGGCTGCCCGGCCGGGCGCCCGTGGTCGTCCTGCGGTGGCTGGTCGGAGGTCTGCTGCCCCCTGCTGTCGCTCACCGTGATCCCTTCGGTCGTCTCCCCCGTCGTGCCCCGGTGCGCCCACGCTACGTGATCGCGGCGCTCCGGCGCCCCGCGCCCCTCCCGCTGTTCATACCCACTCCGCGGGCCCCGGTGGCAGCACCGTGGCAGCAGGATGACAGCGAGGGGCAATAGGCTCGTGGTCATGCAGCAGACCACCACCAGTGCCACCGGGGCCCCGGTGCGCCCGGCGGCGCCCCCTACCGGCCTGTCCCCCTCCCGGGCGGGTGACTTCCTCACCTGCCCCCTGCTGTACCGGCTGCGGGTGATCGACCGGCTGCCCGAGCCGCCGAGCTCGGCGGCCACCCGGGGCACGCTGGTGCACGCGGTGCTGGAGCGGCTGTTCGACAGCCCGGCGACCGAGCGGACGCCGGAGCGCGCGCTGGGCCTGCTGCGCCCGCAGTGGGAGCGGCTGCTCGGTGAACGGCCGGAACTGGGCTCGTTGTTCCCGGACGACCCGGACGGCGCGGCGCTCACCCGCTGGCTGGCGGACGCCGAGAAGCTGCTCGGCCAGTGGTTCCGGCTGGAGGACCCGACCCGGCTGCACCCGGTGGAGCGGGAGCTGTACGTGGAGACGGCCCTGGACTCGGGGCTGCTGCTGCGCGGCTACATCGACCGGGTGGACGTCGCCCCGACCGGCGAGGTCCGGCTGGTGGACTACAAGACCGGCCGGGCGCCCTCGCGGGACTTCGAGGGCAAGGCGATGTTCCAGATGAAGTTCTACGCCCTGGTGGTGTGGCGCTGGAAGGGCGTGATCCCCAAGCGCCTCCAGCTGGTCTACCTCGGCGGGGGCGGGGACGTGGTCAGCTACGACCCGGACCAGGCCGACCTGCTGGCGGTGGAGCGCAAGCTGAAGGCGCTGTGGGAGCGGATCGGGCACGCGGTGGCCACCGGGGACTTCCCGGCCACCCGCAACCGCCTCTGCGACTGGTGCGACCACCAGGCCAGCTGCCCGGAGTTCGGCGGCACGCCCCCGCCGTACCCGCTGCCGCTGAGCCGTACGTCTGACGAAGACGATCCCACGGGGGATCCGAGGAGCAAGGAGTCCTAGTGACGATCCGAGTGCTGCTGGTCGACGACCAGCCGCTGCTGCGCACCGGTTTCCGGATGATCCTGGAGGCGGAGTCCGACCTGGTGGTGGTCGGTGAGGCCGGCGACGGTCAGCAGGCGCTGGACCAGGTGCGGGCGCTGCAGCCCGACGTGGTGCTGATGGACATCCGGATGCCCAGGATGGACGGTGTCGAGGCGACCCGCCGGATCGCCGGCCCGGGGCGGGACGGCCCGGCCAAGGTGCTGGTGCTGACCACCTTCGACCTGGACGAGTACGTGGTGGAGGCGCTGCGCGCGGGTGCCAGCGGCTTCCTGCTGAAGGACGTCCCGGCCGAGGAGCTGGTGCAGGCGATCCGGGTGGTCGCGGACGGCGCGGCGATGCTGGCGCCGAGCATCACCCGGCGGCTGCTGGACATGTACGCCACCAAGCTGCCCTCGGGCGACGAGGCGCCGCCGCAGGCGCTGAGCGCGCTGACCGAGCGTGAGCTGGAGGTGCTGAAGCTGGTCGCGCGGGGGCTGTCGAACGCGGAGATCGCGGCCGAGCTGTTCGTCAGCGAGACCACCGTGAAGACCCACGTCGGCCATGTGCTGACCAAGCTCCAGCTGCGTGACCGGGTGCAGGCGGCGGTGTACGCCTACGAGAGCGGCCTGGTGCGCCCCGGCGCCCTGTAGGGCCGGGACGGGCCGGGAACGGCCCGCGCGGACGCGACGGCGGCCCGTCCGCTCCCCCGTGACGACGGGGAGCGGGCGGGCCGCCGTTCCGTGAGCGCTACTTGCTGCTCCGGCTGATCTCCCAGAAGCGGAAGAAGCCGGTGGTGTCGACGGTGGACTCGACGCCGGTGACGTAGGAGCGCGCCGCGAAGAACGCCTTGTTCTGGTACAGCGGGATCAGCGGCACGTTCTCGGCCTCGATCTGCTGGATCTGCGCGTAGCCGGTCACCGCGGCGCTGCGGTCGGCCTGCTTGAGGCCGTCCGGGACGAGCTTGCCGCTGATCCGCGGGTCGTCCCAACCGTGGTGGTAGGCACCGCCGTTGACCAGCAGCGGGGCGATGTAGTTGTCCGGGTCGGGGTAGTCCGCGAACCAGCCGATGACGTACGCCTGGTACTTGCCGTCGGCCCAGCCCTTCTTGTACGTCTCCCAGTCCGGCTCCTGCTGGACCGTCACCTGGAAGAGGCCGCCGGCCTCCAGCTGCTTCTTCAGCGTCTCGGCCTCGTTGCTGCCGGCCCGCGAGCGGGACCAGGTCAGGGTGAGCTTGACCGGGGTCTGGACCTTGGCGTCGGTGAGGATCTTCTTGGCCTTGGCCGCGTCCTGGTCGCCGTAGCGGTCGAAGAAGGCGGTGGTGTGGCCGGTGACGCCGGCCGGGACCATCGCGTACAGCGGCTGGACGGTCCGGGCGAAGACGTCGCGGGCGAGCGACTTGCGGTCCATCAGCTGCGCGGCGGCCTGGCGGACGGCCGGGTTCGACACGGCCGGGTCCTTGGTGTTGAAGACCAGCGAGCGGGTGTCGTTGCTGTCGCCCTCGGTCACCTGGAGGTCGGTCTTGCCGCCCTGCTGGTCGGACCGGATCTGGGCGGCGGTGTTCGGCTCCAGGCTGTTGTCGGTGAGGTCGACGTCGCCCTTGTCCAGCGCGGCCTTGAGGTCGTCGGTCTTGTCGAAGTACCGCACGGTGAACTTGCTGTTGCGCAGCTTGGCGTCGCCGCCGTACTTGTCGTTGGCCGACAGCACGACCTTGCCCAGCTGCTTGCTGCCGCCCGGGGTCTCGACCGAGTCGAAGCGGTAGGGGCCGGAGCCTATCTGCTTGTCGTTGGGCAGCGCCTTGTCGGCCGGGTAGACCTGGTGGTCGACGATGGCGCCGGCCGGGGTGGCCAGCTTGGCCGGCAGGGTGGCGTCGGGCGCGGAGAGGTGGAAGACCACCTCGGTGTCGCCCTTGGCCTCGACGGACTTGATCGAGGAGAGCAGCGAGACCGGGCCGTTCTCGTCGTTGATCTTCTTGGTGCGCTCGACCGAGAAGACCACGTCGGCGGCGGTCAGCGGGTGGCCGTTGGAGAACTTCAGCCCGGGCCGCAGGGTGCAGTGGTACTCGGTGGCCTCGCTGCCGGTGAACTCGCAGGACTGCGCGGCGTCCGGGGTGGGCGCGCTGGCGGCGGCCGGGAAGGTCAGCAGTGACTGGAAGGTGTTGCGCAGGATCAGCCAGGAGCCGGAGTCGTAGGCGGTGGCCGGGTCCAGCACGCCGGTCAGCTGGCTGGTGCCCATGGTGATCGACTTGCCGCTGTCCCCCTTGACGGCGTCGGTCACGGATCCGCAGCCGGCCACCGTCACGGCGACCAGACCGGCGCAGCCGAGTACTGCGAGGCGTTCAGCTGAAGTCTTCACGGGACGCGTCCTTATCGGTGGCACGAAACCCGAGTAGCGTGCCATATCGAACACGCACGACCGATACCCGTGCAGATGACGTTTGGGACACGGCGGTTCAGGGCATCACGCCCCGCCCGACGAGATGTCAGCCAATGCCCTTTTTCTCCCCCGATCCCCCCAGGTGGGAGTCTCGGCGGGCCGCTTACCGGCCGGTAGGGCCGGGCCGCAATGAGATGACAATCACACTCGCGAGGCCACCAGCGAGCGCAGCAGTTCGAGGTCGACCTCCTCCAGCGAGGCCAGCACCAGCCGCCCCGGCGCCGGCTCGATCGGCGCCACCGACGGCACCGCGATCACCGCGCAGCCGGCCGCCTCGCCCGCCCGCACCCCGGTCGGGGTGTCCTCGACCACCACGCAGCGGGCCGGCTCCGCGCCCAGCCGGCGGGCCGCCTCCAGGTACGGGTCCGGGAACGGCTTGGTGCGCGGCACCTCGTCCCCGCCGATGGTGAAGGCGAAGTGGTGGGCGCCCAGCGAGCGCAGCACGATGTCGATCACGTGGCGGTGCGAGGCGGACACCATGGCGGCCGGGATCCCGTGCGCGGCAAGGGTGTTGAGGAGGCGCTCGGCACCCGGCATGAGCGGCACGCCGTCCGCCAGCAGGTCCACGAAGCGCTGGTTGACGAGCGCGCCCAGGTCGGCCGGGGCGATGTCCACGCCGGTCCGGGCGACCAGGTACTCCATCACCCGGGTCATCGGGCCGCCGACCACGTGGGCGCGGTCCGCCTCGTCCAGCACGTGGCCCAGCTCGGCGAAGAGCGAGACCTCGGCCTGCCACCAGAAGTCCTCGGTGTCCACCAGCGTCCCGTCCATGTCCAGCAGCACCGCCTGGAGGCCGCGGTCGTCCCCGTGGTCGAGGACGCGGGTGGCGGTGGGACTGGTGGTCATGGCGGACGTCCTTCCGGCGGCCCGGGGACGCCCCGGGGATGGCACGGGCCGGCCCGCTGGTCTGCGGACCGGCCCGTTCAGGATCATCCAGGATACGCCCGCTTCGTCCGGAAAGAGCGAACGCAGCGGGGCGCGGGGATTACCGGGCGTTGAAGTACTTCGCCTCCGGGTGGTGGATCACGATCGCGTCGGTGGACTGCTCCGGGTGCAGCTGGAACTCCTCGGAGAGCACCACGCCGATCCGCTCGGGCTTCAGCAGGTCGGCGATCTTGGCGCGGTCCTCCAGCTCCGGGCAGGCCCCGTAGCCGAGCGAGAAGCGGGCACCCCGGTACTTGAGCGCGAACATGTCCTTGACGTCCTGCGGGTCCTCACCGGAGAAGCCCAGCTCGAAGCGGACCCGGGCGTGCCAGAACTCGGCCAGCGCCTCGGCCAGTTGCACCGAGAGGCCGTGCAGCTCCAGGTAGTCGCGGTAGGAGTTCCCGGCGAACAGCTCGTTGGCCGCCTCCGAGATCCGGTTGCCCATGGTGACGACCTGGAGGCCCACCACGTCCCGCACGCCGGACTCCTCCGGGCGGAAGAAGTCGGCCAGGCAGAGCCGGCGGCCGCGGCGCTGGCGCGGGAAGGTGAACCGGGTGCGCTCGGTGCCGTCCTCGTGGAAGACGATCAGGTCGTCGCCCTTGGAGTTCGCCGGGTAGTAGCCGTAGACCACGGCCGCCTCCAGCCAGCCCTCGGTCTGCAGCCGGTCCAGCCAGGCCCGCAGCCGCGGCCGGCCCTCGGTCTCCACCAGCTCCTCGTAGGACGGGCCCTCGCCCGAGCGGGCCGCCTTCAGGCCCCACTGGCCCTTGAACAGCGCGTCCTCGTCCAGCCAGGAGGCGTAGTCGGCGAACGGGATGCCCTTGACGATCCGGTCGCCCCAGAACGGCGGGGCGGGCACGGTGTTGTCGACGGTGACGTCGGAGCGGATCTGGCCGAGGTTGACCTCCGGCTCCGGCTCCTCCACCTCGACCCGGACGTGCCGGCGCTGCTTGAGCTCCGGCAGGGTCGCGCCGGGCACACCGCGCTTGACCGCGATCAGCGCGTCCATCAGCCGCAGGCCCTCGAAGGCGTCCCGGGCGTAGCGGACCTCGCCCTCGTAGATCTCGTGCAGGTCCTGCTCGACGTAGGCCCGGGTGAGGGCGGCGCCGCCGAGGATCACCGGGAAGCTCGCGGCCAGCTTGCGCTGGTTGAGCTCCTCCAGGTTCTCCTTCATGATCACGGTGGACTTCACCAGCAGGCCGGACATCCCGATCACGTCCGCGTTGTGCTCCTGCGCGGCGTCCAGGATCGCCGAGACCGGCTGCTTGATGCCCAGGTTGACCACGTTGTAGCCGTTGTTGGACAGGATGATGTCGACCAGGTTCTTGCCGATGTCGTGGACGTCGCCCTTGACGGTGGCCAGCACGATGGTGCCCTTGCCCTCGCTGTCGGACTTCTCCATGAACGGCTCCAGGTGGGCCACCGCGGTCTTCATCACCTCGGCGGACTGGAGCACGAACGGCAGCTGCATCTGGCCGGAGCCGAAGAGCTCGCCGACCACCTTCATGCCGGCCAGCAGGGTGTCGTTGATGATCTCCAGCGCCGGGCGCCCGGCCAGGGCCTCGTCCAGGTCGTCCGTCAGGCCGTTGCGCTCGCCGTCGATGATCCGGCGCTGCAGCCGCTCGTCCAGCGGGAGCGCGGCCAGCTCCTCGGCCTTGGAGGCCCTGACCGAGGCCGAGGAGACGCCCTCGAACAGCTGCAGCAGGCGCTGCAGCGGGTCGTAGCCGTCCCGGCGGCGGTCGTAGACCAGGTCCAGGGCGGTCTCCCGCTGCTCCTCGGGGATCCGCGCGATCGGCAGGATCTTGGAGGCGTGCACGATCGCCGAGTCCAGGCCGGCCTCCACGCACTCGTGCAGGAAGACCGAGTTGAGCACCACGCGGGCGGCCGGGTTGAGGCCGAAGGAGATGTTCGACAGGCCGAGCGTGGTCTGCACCTTCGGGCGGCGGCGCTTGAGCTCGCGGATCGCCTCGATGGTCTCGATGCCGTCCCGGCGGGACTCCTCCTGGCCGGTGGCCAGGGTGAAGGTGAGGCAGTCGACCAGGATCGAGCCCTCGTCGATGCCGTAGTCGGCGGTGAGCTCGGCGATCAGCCGCTCGGCGATGTCCACCTTGGCGGCGGCCGTGCGGGCCTGGCCCTCCTCGTCGATGGTCAGCGCGATCAGGCCGGCGCCGTGCTCGCGGGCCAGCGAGGCGATCCGGCCGAAGCGGGAGTCGGGGGCGTTGCCGTCCTCGTAGTTGACCGAGTTGAGCACCGCGCGGCCGCCGAGGGCCTCCAGGCCGGCCCGCAGCACGGGCGGCTCGGTGGAGTCCAGCACGATCGGCAGGGTGGAGGCCGTGGCCAGGCGGCCGGCGATCTCCTTCATGTCGGCGACGCCGTCGCGGCCGACGTAGTCCACGCAGAGGTCCAGCAGGTGCGAGCCGTCCCGGATCTGGTCGCGGGCGATCTCCACGCAGGCCTGCCAGTCGCCGGCCAGCATCGACTCGCGGAACTTCTTCGAGCCGTTGGCGTTGGTGCGCTCGCCGATCGCCAGGTACGAGGTGTCCTGGCGGAACGGCACCGCCTGGTACAGCGAGGCCGCCGAGGGCTCGGGCTTCGGCTCGCGCGCGGTGACCGGCCGGCCCTGGACCCGCTCGACCACCTGGCGCAGGTGCTCGGGCGTGGTGCCACAGCAGCCGCCGACCAGCGAGAGGCCGTACTCGCGGGTGAACACGTCGTGCGCGTCGGCCAGTTCGGCCGGGGACAGCGGGTAGTGGGCGCCGTCCTTGCCGAGCACCGGCAGGCCCGCGTTCGGCATGCAGGACAGGCCGATCCGGGCGTTCTTGGCGAGGTAGCGCAGGTGCTCGCTCATCTCGGCCGGGCCGGTGGCGCAGTTCAGGCCGATGTAGTCCACGCCGAGCGGCTCCAGCGCGGTGAGCGCGGCGCCGATCTCGGAGCCGAGCAGCATGGTGCCGGTGGTCTCCACCGTCACCTGCACCAGCACCGGCAGGTCCAGCCCGGCCTCGGCGAGGGCGCGCTTGGAGCCCAGCACGGCGGCCTTGGTCTGCAGCAGGTCCTGGCTGGTCTCGACCAGCAGGGCGTCGGCGCCGCCGGCGATCAGGCCGGCCGCGTTCTGCTGGAAGCCGTCGCGCAGCGTCTCGTACGGGGCGTGGCCCAGGGTCGGCAGCTTGGTGCCGGGGCCGATCGAGCCGAGCACCCAGCGGGTGCGGCCGTCCACGGCGGTGTGGGCGTCGGCCACCTCGCGGGCGATCCGGGCACCGGACTCGGACAGCTCGAAGATCCGCTCGGCGATCTCGTACTCGGCGAGCGCGGCGAAGTTGGCGCCGAAGGTGTTGGTCTCCACGCAGTCCACGCCCACGCCGAAGTAGGCCTCGTGGACGGAGCGGACGATGTCCGGCCGGGTGATGTTGAGGACCTCGTTGCAGCCTTCGAGGTTCTGGAAGTCCTCCAGCGTCGGATCCTGCGCCTGGAGCATGGTGCCCATCGCACCATCGGCCACCACCACCCTGGTGGCGAGCGCTTCACGCAGTGCGCTCGCGCGGCTCTGCTGGGTGACGGACGGATCGGCTGCAGTGGCCATGGGGCTTCTCCCTGGTGCGACGGCTGTCGGCTTTGCACCCCGCTTACTCGGGACGCACGTGGTCAGGGTATCCGGCCGACGGGTGGGCTTGCGGGCCCATTCCGTATCCTGGGCCCTCGACCGCAAGGGGGGAGCAACCGCGTGGCCCGATTCCGGACCCGCGCGCGGCGCGTCGGAGGGGCCCTGGCGGCCCCGTTCCGCGCGCTGCGCGCCCGTTGGCGAGACTGGTCCTGGTGGCGCCGGACAGTGCTGGTGGTGACACTGGCGGCGGCCGTGCCGGTCGCCGCGCTCGGCTCGCTGTTCGTCTCGATCCGCCTGCACTACACGGGTGAACCCGCCGCCGAGGCCCGCACCCGGGGCCGCGACGTGATCTGGCTCGGCCACGCCTGGGTGGACGGCCGCAAGACCGAGACCGACGTCGCGGCGCTGGTACGGCAGCTGGCCGGCACCGGCATCCGCGACCTGTACGTGCACACCGGCCCGCTGGAGCACGACGGCTCGCTGCCGCCGGCCGTCCACCCGCGGGCCCGCTGGTTCACCGACACCGTGCACCGGGAGCTGCCGGGGGTGCGGGTGCAGGGCTGGCTGGGCGACGAGGTCAAGCCGGAGCGGGACGCCATGGACCTGGAGGACGCCCCCACCCGGGAGCGGGTCACCGCCTCCACCCGCCAGGTGCTGGACCTCGGCTTCGACGGCGTGCACTTCGACATGGAGCCGATCCGGCCGGGTTCGGCCGGCTGGCTGGCCCTGCTCGACCAGGTCCGCCCGGTCACCGCGGCTCGCGGCGCCAAGCTCTCGGTCGCGGCCCCGCAGATCGACCCGGTCCCGGGCCTGCACACGGCGGGCATCCTGCTCACCGACCACGGCAAGTGGTGGGACCAGGCGTACTTCACCGAGACCGCCCGCCGGGTCGACCAGATCGCGGTGATGACCTACGACACCTCGATGCCGACCGAACCGCTGTACGGCGGCTACGTCGCCAAGCAGACCGAACTGGCCCTGCGGGCCACCCCCGCCGACGTGGACCTGCTGATCGGCCTGCCGTTCTACTGGGACGACCGGTGGGGCCACTGGGGCGACGCCGAGACCGTCGGGGCGGCCGTCCGCGGCGTCCGGCTGGGCCTGGGCCGGGAGGACCCGCACCGGGCGAACTTCGGCGTCGCGCTGTACGTCGACTTCGCCGCGACGCCGGAGAACTGGGCGGCGTACCGGAACGGCTGGGTGGACGTGCGGTAGCCGGCCGCGCCGGCCCCCTGCCTCCCTGCCTCCCGGTCGGGGGCGGCGGCCGGCGCGCGGCCGTCAGACGCCCAGGCGGTGGGCCAGCGCGCCCAGGTAGCGGTGGACCGTCGCATCCTCGCCCACCAGGTAGTGCGAGGCGGCCCGGTACAGCGGCCGGCGGACCTCGCCGCGCTCGGTGACGGTCAGCGAGCAGCCCGGCCCGGCCGCGGTGAGCACGTACGTCCAGGTGCCGCCGTACGGCAGGTCCGGGTCGGCGATGCCGGTGACCAGGCGGTGCGGGGCCTCGCTGGCCACCACCTCGAAGGTGGTGTGCCCGTGCCGGTCGTACTCGCGCCAGCGCACCCGGCCGCCGGCCGTGGCGGGCAGCCGCTCGACATGGGTGAGGCCCGGGCGCCAGGCCGGGTAGAGGTCGATGTCGGTGAGCACGTCCCAGACCGCGCCGGGCGGCTGGGCGAGCTCCAGGCCGCCCTCGGTGACGTGCTCCACCGGCAGCCGCCGCCCGGCCCGGTCCGCCGCCACCAGCGCGGTACCGGCCAGCGCGGCCGCGCCCGCGCCGATCCACAGCCATCGGTTCATCGGTCCGGCCCCTTCCACCCGGCCCCCGCCCGTTCATCATCCCGCCGCGGCGCCGGGGCGGCACGCCCGTCGCGCTGCGCCACCGCCCGGACGCGGTCCGCACCCGCCCCGGCGACCTGACGGACCGTCAGGTTCCGGGGGGCCGATATCCGCTGGATCGGGGCGCCCGGCTCCCCCAGACTGTCCCGGTCCCCGCCTCGGTGCGCATCAAAGCCCGTAGGCTGGGCAGGTAGGGACCATGGAGCGAGGCGTTCCATGGGAGACGAGAGGTTCGACAGTCGGCAGCCGGCCCGTCGGCGCCCAGGCAAACCAGCCGGGGCGGTGCCGGTCCTGTTACCGACCGGAGGGAGACGCTGGGTGATCGAGCTGGAAGATGTTCCCGAGTTGATCGACCCGGTGATGGTCTGTGCCTTCGAGGGCTGGAACGACGCGGGCGACGCCGCCTCGGCGGCCCTGGCGCATCTGGACGAGACCTGGGGCGGCAAGGTCATCGCCGCCCTGGACGCGGAGGACTACTACGACTTCCAGGTCAACCGGCCCACGGTCTGGCTGGACGGCGGCATCCGCCGGATCACCTGGCCGACCACCCGGCTCTCGGTGATCCGGGTGACGGAGCCGACGACCAGGGACGTCGTACTGGTCCGCGGCATCGAGCCGAGCATGCGCTGGCGCTCGTTCTGCAACGAGCTGCTGGGCTTCGCGCACGAGCTGGGCATCGAGCTGGTGGTGATCCTGGGCGCACTGCTCGGCGACACCCCGCACAGCCGCCCGGTGCCGGTCAGCGGGGTCACTTCCGACCCGGAGCTGGCCCGTCAGCTGGACCTGGAGGAGAGCCGCTACGAGGGCCCGACCGGCATCGTCGGCGTGCTCCAGGAGGCCTGCACGCACGCCGGGGTCCCGGCCGTGACGCTCTGGGCGGCGGTACCGCACTACGTCTCGCAGCCGCCGAACCCCAAGGCCACGCTGGCGCTGGTCAACAAGCTGGAGGACCTGCTGGACCTGCGCATCCCGCCGGGCGAGCTCGGCGATGACGCCCGGGCCTGGCAGCTGGGCGTCGACCAGCTGGCCGCCGAGGACAGCGAGGTGGCCGAGTACGTCCAGCAGCTGGAGGAGGCGCAGGACACCGCGGAGCTGCCGGAGGCGTCCGGGGACGCCATCGCCCGCGAGTTCGAGCGCTACCTGCGCCGCCGGGAGAACGTCGGGCCGACCGGCGAGAAGCCGGTGGCCGGGCACGCCACGGCGGACCCGGTGTCCGGGCACGCCACGGCGGAGCGGCCGGCCGAGCCGGAGCCGCCGGGCCCGGCCCGGGAGAGCCAGGACGGCGCCGAGGACGAGTAGGCCGCCGAGCACCGGTGGGCCCGCCCGCGGGCGGGGCGCCGCACGCCGAAGGGGCGTCAGGACGATGGTCCTGACGCCCCTTCGGCTTGTGTGGTACGGGGTTCCGGCTGCCGGGTTCCGGGTTCCGGGCGGGACCTACAGCGCGACGCCGAGCAGGGCGTCCACGGTGCGGGTCACCAGGCCGGGCGCGCCGATCTCGGTGCCGCCCCCGGTCTCCTGCCGCTCCGCCCAGCGGTCGACGGCGGCCAGCGCGGCGGGCGCGTCCAGGTCCTCCGCGAGCGCCGCACGGACCTCGGCGAGCAGGGACTCGGCCGACGGGCCGTCCGGGCGGGAGACCGCGGCGCGCCAGCGGGCGAGGCGCTCGACGGCCTCGTCCAGGACGTCCTTGGTCCACTCCCAGTCGGAGCGGTAGTGGTGCGAGAGCAGCGCCAGGCGGATCGCCGCCGGGTCGACGCCCTCGCGGCGCAGCGTCGAGACGAAGACCAGGTTGCCGCGCGACTTGGACATCTTCTGCCCGTCCAGGCCGACCATGCCCGCGTGCACGTACGCCCTGGCGTACGGGTGGGTGCCGGAGGCGACCTGGGCGTGCGCGGCGCCCATCTCGTGGTGCGGGAAGGAGAGGTCGCTGCCGCCGCCCTGGATGTCGAAGGACATGCCGAGGTACTGGAGCGCGATGGCGACGCACTCGATGTGCCAGCCGGGGCGGCCGTGGCCGAGCTCGGTGTCCCAGGCGGGCTCGCCGGGGCGGGCGGCCAGCCAGAGCAGGGCGTCCAGCGGGTTGCGCTTGCCCGGGCGGTCCGGGTCGCCGCCGCGCTCGGCGAAGACCGGGCGCATGGCCTCGCGGCTGAGGCCGGAGACCTCGCCGAAGTGCGGGTCGGCGTCGACCGAGAAGTAGATGTCGCCGTCCAGCGAGTAGGCGGCGCCGGAGGCCAGCAGCTTCTGGACGATCGGGACGATCCACGGGATCGACTCGACGGCGCCGATGTAGTGGGCCGGCGGGAGCATCCGCAGCGCGGTCATGTCCTCGCGGAACAGGGCCGTCTCGCGCTCGGCCAGCGCGGTCCAGTCCTGGCCGGTCTCGACCGCGCGCTGGAGCAGCGGGTCGTCGACGTCGGTGACGTTCTGGATGTACAGGACGTCGTGGCCGGCGTCCTTCCAGACGCGCTGCACCAGGTCGAACGCGTTGTAGGTGGCGGCGTGGCCCAGGTGGGTCGCGTCGTAGGGCGTGATGCCGCAGACGTAGATCCGGGCGGTGCCGTCCTGCGGCACCACCTCTCGGACCGTGCCCGCTGCGGTGTCGTGGATACGGAGGGGGAGCCCCTGACCAGGCAGGGCGGGAACCTCGGAGGCGGGCCAGGCATGCATGGAAACAACTTTAACCTTGCGAACATTTGAAAGCCCAACCAGTGCGAAAGATCGACTGGATTCTCTTTCAGTCGTTGCCCGACCGCTTCCCGACTGGTAATGAACGGTTCCGGCGGTGGATCCGGGCCTGGTCAGGGCCCGGTCAGGACCCGGTCAGGACCCGGTCAGGGCCCTGCGGAAGGCCCGGCCGATGCCGGGGGCGGACATGGTTGAGCGCCCGGTCGGCCCTGCCGCCGACCGGGCGCCCGGCTCCCCGGGTGATGCGGCCGGAGCCGCTACGACCGCTGCCAGAGGGCCGGCACGTTCGGCGGCTCCCAGCCGACCAGGGCGGTGTGCGCCTGGAGGCAGACGTAGGAGACGCCGGAGTAGGTGACGCGGTCGCCCGCGCGGTAGGAGGTGCCGGCCGCCCAGCTGCCGCTCGGCGGCGTGGTGGGCGTCCCGGTCGGGGTCGAGGTGGCGGTGGGCGTGGGCGTCGGGCTCGGCGTGCCGGGGGTCTGCGGCACGTCCAGCACGAAGTCGTAGCTGCCCTCGCGGACGTTGCCGTTCTGCCGGACGTTCATCAGCAGCCGGGGGTCGTAGATGGTGTCCGTGCTGTTGCGCGGCTCGCCCGGGAAGTACAGCTGGGTGGTGACGATCCGGCGCCCGGGGGCCTGGAGCTTGACGTGGATGTGCCGGGTGCGGCCCGGGTAGAGGCCGGGCACGATGGTGTCCAGCTTGAACGCGCCGTTGGCGTCGCTGAACTGGTGGCCGCGGAAGGTGTAGCCGACGTTGTCGTAGGTGCCGTTGTCGTCGGCCTGCCAGAAGTCCAGCAGGACACCGGAGACGGGCCGGCAGGCACTGCCGAAGACGTAGCCGCTGACGACCAGGCGGGTGCCGGGGCCGTCGTTGACCATGGAGCTGCGCAGCGGGGAGTTGGGCTTGAAGTAGGGGCCCTCGGTCTGCTCGATCGTGGGGTCGTCACCGTCGTGGCAGTCGGGGGTGAGTTCCGGGGCCTGACCGCTGCCGGCCTGGTCCCGGGCCAGTGCGACCCCGCCGCCGATCAGCAGCGGGGCGGCCCCGAGCGCGGCGGCGGCCTTCAGTACGGTCTTGCGGCTGATCATGCCGTCGGGCGTGGGCATGCGCCGTCTCCTTCTCATGAGGCGGGGTGTGGGGGCGGCCCTTGCCATGGTGGGGGCATGACAAGGGCCGGACCGGTCGCCCGTCCAAGCGCGCCGGACCGGCCACCGGTGGCCAGCAGCAAAGTTACGGGCCGTCGGGTGCGACCGCGATGGACATGATCCGGGGATCGTGGTGATTTCCGTCGACCCGGGCCCGGAACTCCCCCGGCGTCATCCCGGTCTCCCGGCGGAAGAACCGGCAGAAGTACGCCGGGTCCACGAATCCGGCCTCCTTCGACACCTGACGGATCGTCAAATCCGTGCAGGCGAGCAGTCGTTTGGCCTCCAGGGTCTGCTGGCGGCGGATCAGGCCGCCCGGGGTGCGTCCGGTGGCCTGCTTCACCAGGGTCTGCAAGTGCCCCGGGGAGACGCCGAGTTCCTGCGCGGTGGAGGCCACCGAGTGCCGCACCCCGCCCGGCTTGGCGATCAACCGGGTGAAGGCGGCGGCCACTTCGGCCGGCCGGCTGGGCACCGAGGGGCGGTCGCTCGGGACACAGGCCCGCAGCGCCCGGACGATCAGGATGTGCAGGCTGGCCCGCAGCACGCCCTGGTAGCCGGGCGCCATCGTCCGGTACTCGTGCTCCATGTCGGCGAACAACGCGCCCACCGCGTCGGCGTGTTCACCGAGCGCCAGGGCCGGACGGCCGGCCAGGGCCCGCAGGGCGGCGAGGTCCTGCGGGTGGCCGAGCAGGAAGTCCTCGTTGAACAGGGCGACCCGGCCGACGAGGCCCTCGGCGTCCGCCCAGTAGTGCACCTGGCCCGGCGTGATCACACACAACTGCGGTGGCGCCAAAGGCCGGTGGACCAGGTCCAGGACGTGGGCACCACGTCCTCCGGTGACGTGGACGATCTCGTAGAAGGAGTGCCGGTGGGGGAATCCGGCCCGGGACAGCGGGCCGATCGCGTCGAAGCTGCCGATGGCGAAGGGGAGCAGCTGGGGCAGCGGGACCTGCAGCCGGTGCAACGGCAGGTCCGGCGTGGCCCGGGGGGTGGGGGTGGTCCGTCGCGCGTCCATCGGAGCAGTGTGCGACCTATCCCGGCGACAGGTCCAGACCATCGACCGGTCCGGACCATCGGGCCGTCCGCTGCTCCGGCCCGGCGCGGACCGCCGCACCGGCTACATCGGCGGCCAGGGGATCGCGGGCCACTCCTCGGAGGGCAGCGGGTGGCGGCCGGAGCCGCGCAGCCCGGCCACCCGGGCGCGGGTGGCGTCCAGTTCGGCCGCCGTCAGGTGCGGGGCGAGGCGCTCGGCGAGTTCGCCGTCCAGCTGCTCGGCCAGCCCGGTCAGCACCTCCAGCGCCTCGGCCGGCAGCGGGTCCCCGGCCCAGCCCCAGAGCAGGGTGCGCAGCTTGCCCTCGGTGTTGAAGGTGACGCCGTGGTCGATGCCGTACACCCGGCCGTCGGCGGCCGGGATCAGGTGGCCGCCCTTGCGGTCGGCGTTGTTGAGCACCGCGTCCAGGACGGCGAGCCGGCGCAGCCGACGGTCGTCGTGGTGCACCAGCAGCGCGGTGCGCCCGCCCTCGACCTCGGCCCGGACGATCGGCAGCCAGCCCTCCTCCGGGCCGCGCGGGTCCTGGAGCGCGAGCAGCGGCTCGGCCTCCGGGTCCGGCTCGACCCACAGCTGCACCATGCCGGGCCCGTGCGGGCCGTCGCGCAGCACGGTGGGCGGGATCAGCGCCCAGCCGGTCGCGGCGGACAGCTCGTACGCGGCGACCTCGCGGCCCGCCAGCGTGCCGTCCGGGAAGTCCCAGAGCGGGCGCTCGCCGGCCACCGGCTTGTAGACGGCCTGCGCGCTCAGCGAGCCGTGCGCGACCGTGCAGTACAGCGCGGCGTTGGAGGCGTCGGTGAGGCGGCCGTGCACGGTCAGTTCGCCCTGGCGCAGCAGCGCGAGGGCGGTGGGCACGTCGGCGGCCAGCGCGGCGGCGGCGGCCGGGTCGGCCTGCGGCGGGGTCTGGGTGTTCAGCGCCGGTAACCGTTCGCGCGCGGGCACAGGTGGCCCTCCGGGTCGAGCGGCAGGTTGCAGAACGGGCAGGGCTTGCGGCCGGCCGCGACCAGGTCCAGGGCGCGCTTGGCGAACACCCGGGCCATCGCGCCCGACAGCCGCACCCGCAGCATGTCCGGGCCGTTGTCGTCGTCGGTGAAGACCGCCTCGGCGTCCTCCTCCTCGTCCTCCTCGACCACCGCCTGCGCCTCGACCACCAGACAGCTGTCCGCGCTGTCCCAGGCCAGGGCCATGGTGCCGACCCGGAACTCCTGCTCCAGCGGCAGGTCCAGCGGGGCGGTGTCGAGCAGGTCGTTCGGGGCGGCGGCCGGAATGGCGGTGTCGCCGCCGCTGCGCCGCAGCGCCTCGTCCAGGACCTCCTCGATCCGCTCCGCGAGCGCCGCGACCTGGGTCTTCTCCAGCAGCACGCTGGTGATCCGGCCCCGGGCACTGGCCTGGAGGTAGAACGACCTGGCGCCGGGCTGGCCGACGGTACCGGCCACGAACCGTTCGGGCTGGTCGTAGAAGTAGACCTGACGGGGCACGCTCTCGCTCCGGATCGTGTCGGTCGGCGCGGATCCTCCGTGGGGGATCGCGGGTGTTCGGACTCGTAAGTCACCCTACGACCTTCGGGCTCCGGCCGGGGAGCCGAGCCGACGGCCGCGGGCGGGGTGGCACCGCAGGGTGCGGACGGTGCCGCTCGGTCGGGGTGCCGACCGCCCGGGCTGCCCCGGGCCCGTGTCACGGGCCTTGGTGCGGGCTCCGGCCACGGGCTCCCGGCGCGGACTCCGGCCTCGGGCGGCGGCGGTCGGTCGGCACCGGGCGGCCGGTGCCGGCGGACGGACCGCTCAGGCCGTGCCGCCGACCACCGCGTCGCCGGACGGGGCGGCCGCGGCCGGGCCGGGCCTCGGCGCCAGCGACGCCAGGTCGCCGGTGTCGCCCATTCTCAGCACGAAGGGCCGCTGCGGGGTGTAGCGGATCGCGGTGACCGAGCAGGGCTCGACGCTGATCCGCTGGAAGTGGTCCAGGTGCAGGCCGAGCGCGTCGGCCACCACCGCCTTGATCACGTCGCCGTGCGAGCAGGCGATCCAGACCGCGTCCTCGCCGTGCTCGGCGGCGATCTTCCCGTTCCACTCGCGCACCGCGCTCACCGTCCGGTGGCTCAGCTCGCGCAGCGACTCGCCACCGGGGAAGGCCGCGGCTGCGGCGTGGTCCTGGACGGTGCGCCAGAGCGGCTCCTTGGCCAGCTCGGCCAGCGGACGGCCGGTCCAGTCGCCGTAGTGGCACTCCCCCAGCCGCTCGTCCTCGGTCGGCCGGCCCAGCTCGGGCCGGGCGGCGAGCAGCGGTTCCAGAGTCTGCCGACAGCGCTCCAGCGGGCTGCTGACGGCCTGTGCCAGCGGGATGCCCGCCAGCCGGCCGGCCAGCGCGGCGGCCTGCCCGCGCCCGGTGTCGTCGAGGTCCACGCCGGGGGTCCAACCGGCCAGGATCCCGGCGGTGTTCGCGGTGGAGCGGCCGTGACGGACGAGCAGCAGGGTGGGCATGGGGCTTAGCCTACGGCCTCCGGGCACGGCCGTGGGAGCGGGTCACCGTCCGGTTTCCCGCCCGGTCCGGACGCCGCCTGCCCGGTCCGGACGCCGCCCGGCCGCCGGTCCGGATGTCGCCCGCGCGCCCGGTCCGTGCCGGACGGCCGCGGCCGGGTGACAATGGCCCGCATGATCGTCCACTGCGCCGCCTACTGCGACGGCCGCCGGATCGAGGCCCCCGACGACCTGGCCGGCGCGCTCGCCGCCGCCCGCGCGGCCGGTCCGGACGGCTTCGTCTGGATAGGCCTCTTCGAACCGACCGCCGAGGAACTCGACCACGTCGGCAAGGAGTTCGCGCTGCACCCACTGGCCGTCGAGGACGCCGTCAGCGCCCACCAGCGCCCCAAGGTCGAGGCCTACCAGGGCTCCCTGTTCATCGCCCTGAAGACCCTCGGCTACGCCCCCGGCGCGCACGCCGTCACGGTCGGCGAGGTGATGGTCTTCCTCGGCCGCGACTTCGTGATGACCGTCCGGCACGGCACCGACAGCCCGCTCAGCGGCCTGCGAGCCCGGCTGGAGCAGGAGCCCGAGCTGCTGCGCTACGGGCCCAGCTCGGTGCTGCACTCCGTCGCCGACACCGTCGTGGACGGCTACATGGAGGTCACCACCGGGCTGCAGGCCGACCTGGACGAGCTGGAGGCGGACATCTTCGCCCCCGGCCGGGTCGGCCGCGACACCGCCGGGCGGATCTACGGCTACAAGCGCCAGGTGATGTCCGTGCGCCGCGCCACCGGCCCGCTGCTGGAGCCGATGCTGACGCTGGATCGCCACACCCGCTTCGTCCGCCCCGAGACGGCGCCCTACCTGCGGGACGTCGCCGACCACCTGGCCCGGGTGAACGACCAGGTGGACGGCATGGACCGGCTGCTGTCCGACATCCTCAACGCCAACCTGGCGCAGGTCAGCGTGCAGCAGAACAACGACATGCGGAAGATCTCGGCCTGGGCGGCGCTGGCCGCCGTGCCGACGATGATCGCGGGCGTCTACGGGATGAACTTCGATGACATGCCCGAGCTGCACCAGCCCTGGGGGTACCCGGCGGTGCTGACCCTGATGGTCCTGGTCTGCCTGGTGCTGCACCGGGTGTTCAAGCGGCACGACTGGCTGTAGCGCCGCCCGGATACCCCGGCACCCGCTGCCCGGGTGCCGGGTGCCGGGGTGCCGGGGTGTCCGGTCCGGCGAGGTCCGGCTAGGACCGGCTAGGACCGGCTAGGCCAGCCCGGCGCGCTCCAGCGCCGCGACGCCGGTGCGCAGCGCCTGGATCCGCTCGTCGAGGGTGAACCCGGCCGGGGCCAGGGTGAGCGTGGTGACGCCCGCCTCGGCGTAGGCCTGCATCCGGTCAGCGATCCGGGCGGCGTCGCCGATCAGCGAGGTCGCGTCGATCAGGTCGTGCGGGACGGCGGCGGCGGCGCCCGCGTAGTCCTTGGCCAGGTACTTCTCCTGGATCTCGTCGGCCGCCTGCTCGAAGCCCATCCGGCGGGTGAGCTGGTTGTAGAAGTTCTTCTCCTTGCTGCCCATGCCGCCGATGTAGAGCGCCGCGTACGAGCGCAGGGCGTCGACCCCGGCCTTGATGTCCTCGCCGACCGCCAGGTTCACGGTCGGGCAGAGGTCGAAGCCGTCCAGTGTCTTCCCGGCCTTGGCACGGCCGGCCACCAGCGGGTCCAGGGAGAGCGCGGCGTGCTCGGGCGAGAAGAAGATGCCGAGCCAGCCGTCGGCGATCTCGCCGGTCAGCTCCAGGTTCTTCGGGCCGATCGCGGCGATGTACAGCGGGATGTGCTCGCGCACCGGGTGCACGGTGAGCTTGATCGGCTTGCCGGGGCCGCCGGGCAGCGGCAGCGTCCAGTTCGCGCCCTCGTGGACCAGCCGCTCGCGGGACATCGCCTTGCGGATGATCTCCACGTACTCGCGGGTGCGGGCGAGCGGCTTGTCGAACTTCACGCCGTACCAGCCCTCGGAGACCTGCGGGCCGGAGACGCCGAGGCCCAGGCGGAACCGTCCGCCGGAGAGGGTGTCCAGGGTCGCGGCGGTCATCGCGGTCATGGCCGGGGTGCGGGCCGGGATCTGGAAGATGGCCGAGCCGACGTCGATCCGCTCCGTCTTCGCGGCCACGTAGCTGAGCACCGTCGCGGCGTCCGAGCCGTACGCCTCCGCCGCCCAGCAGACCGCGTAGCCGAGGCGGTCCGCCTCCTGGGCCACGGCGATGTTGTCGGCGTCCATGCCGAGTCCCCAGTAGCCGAGGTTGATCCCGAGTCGCATCTGCCACACCTTCCAGTGGGTTGGGTCGGGCCGAGGGTAACCGCGCCCGCGCCGGACATGCTACTGACGGGTAGTGGTGGGCTGGGTCACATGCGCCCCACCTGCGGCGGCAGTGATCGTTCTGCGGGTCTTCCCACCTGTCCGCGCACCGGCCGCTACGCTCAGCCGACGGGGGGAGCACTCTCCCCACCTGCGCGTTTACAGGGCTGCCGGGCTCCCGGCGCCACCGGCCAGTGGAGGGCCCGCCCGATGGAAAAGCGTCACCTCGGCCGCACCGGACTCCAGGTCTCCCGGCTCGCCCTCGGCACCATGACCTGGGGCCGCGACACCGACGAGCACGAGGCCGCCGAGCAGCTCAAGGAGTTCGTCGACGCCGGCGGCACCCTGGTCGACACCGCCGACGTGTACGCCGACGGCGGGGCCGAGTACCTGATCTCCCGGCTCACCGACAACCTGATCCCCCGGTCCGAACTCGTCATCGCCACGAAGGCCGGCAGCGTCCCCGAGTCCGCCCGCCGCTTCGACGGATCGCGCGGCCACCTGCTCACCGCCCTGGACGCCTCGCTGCGCCGGCTCGGCACCGACTACGTCGACCTGTGGCAGGTGCACGCCTTCGACCCCGCGACCCCGGTCGAGGAGACGCTCAGCGCGCTCGACATCGCCGTCTCCTCCGGGCGCGCCCGCTACGTCGGGGTCTGCGACTTCAGCGGCTGGCAGCTCGCCAAGGCCGCCACCTGGCAGCGCGCCCACCACGGGCGGGCCTCGCTGGCCGGGGCGCAGCTGGAGTACTCGCTGCTGCAGCGCGGGATCGAGCGCGAGGCGCTGCCCGCCGCGCTGGACGCCGGGATCGGGGTGCTGGCCGGCTCGCCGCTCGGGCGCGGGGTGCTCACCGGCAAGTACCGGCACGGCGTCCCGCAGGACTCGCGCGGCGCCTCCCCCTACCTGACCGGGTTCGTCCAGCCGTACCTCGGGGAGCGCTCCCGGCGGATCGTCGACGCTCTCGCCACCGCCGCCGACGGGCTCGCCAGCAGCCCGCTGGCGGTCGCGCTGGCCTGGGTCCGGGACCGGCCCGGGGTGGCGAGCGCGCTGGTCGGGGCGCGGACGGTGGGGCAGCTCCAGGCGGCGCTGTCGGTGGAGGCGCTTACGCTTCCGGGTGAGATCCGCAGCGCGCTGGACGACGTCTCGTCGCCGGTGCACCGCTACCCGGACCAAGGGTGGACCGAGCTGTGACGGCCCGGCCGGATCGACGAGCAGAACACGCAGTGGAGTGACCTTGGAGCGGACGACGATGAGTGACACGGGGAACGGTGCTCCGGCAGGAGCCGGCGGGGCCCAGGTGACTCCGGCGGAGGCGGCCAAGGCGGCCAAGGTCGCGGCGCTGAGGCAGGAGCTGCTCAGCACCAGGCCGCAGGGGCTGGGCGGGATGAGGCCGGATCCTCCGCTGCCCCGGAAGTCCGCGGAGGATCCGCAGGCTTCGGAGGAACCGCAGTCGCCGGAGGATCCGCAGGCTCCGGACGCATCGGAGGCTCGGGAGGCATCGGAGGCTCCGGCCTCCGCACCGGCCCGGCGGCCCGCCGAGCCCGCCGGGCAGGCCGGGCCGGCTGCTCCCGCCGCAGCTCCGGCGGCCGCTCCGGCCGCACCGGTCGTGGTGCCCGCGCGTGCCGCCCGGGTCCCCGAGGGGCCTGGCGACGACGTGCTCCGGGCGACCGCAGCGGTGCTGACCGGCGGTGGCGCCCCCGCCGAGCTGGCGGCGGCGGCCGTGGCCGAGTTCGGCGACGACGCCGCCGAACGGCTGCGCGAGGACCCGTGGGCGGTGCTCGGCCTGCCCGGCGTCCGTCCCGAGCACGCGGACGGCTTCGCCCGTGAACTGCTCGGCCCCGAGGCCGAACCGGGCGACCGGCGCCGCGCCCAGGCGCTGGTGCAGTGGCTGCTGGAGCAGGCGGCGCTGCGCGGGCACTCGGCCCAGGAACTGGCCGACGTGACCGCCGGGCTCGAGAAGCTCCGGATGCCGGACCCGGCCGCCGCGGTCCAGGCCGCCGTCGAGGACGGGCGGGTGCTGCCCTCGCAGGAGGAGCTCACCGGAGCCGAGGCGCACGCGGCGGGCGGCGAGGACGACGAGCCCCCGACCCGCACGCTGCTCGCGCTGGAGCGGCTGGCGATGGCGGAGGACACCCTCGCCGAGGCGCTGGTCCAGCTGATGGCCACCTTCGTTCCGGGCGCGGACGCCGAACCGGCGGACACCGAGGCCACCCAGGACACCGGGGACGCCGAGGACACGGCGGACGGGGAGGGCTCGGAGGACACCGGGGACGCGACTCAGGACGCGACCCAGGAAGCCCCCGCCGCCCCCGGCCCGGCCGCGTGGGAGGCCGCCGCCGAAACCGCGTCGTCCTCCTCCGCGAGCGCCCTGATCCGCGCCGTCGCCGACAGCGCCCTGGTGCTGCACAGCGGCGGCGAGGCGGCCCGGGCCGAACCGGCCGCGCTGGTCGCCGCCGCCCGGGGCCTCGGGCTGCGGGCCTGGGCCGCCACCTGGACCGACCAGGGCCGGGATTCCTTCGCGGCGCTCGCCCCGGCCGGCGCCGAGGCCGATGCCGGCACCACCGAGTCCCCCGCCGTGGTCACCCTCGCCGACCTGCTCTCCGGTGCCGCCGGCCCCGGCCGCACCCCGGACGGCATGCTCGCGCTGGACCTGCTGGTCGTCCTGGACGCCCCGCTGCTGGACCTCGAACTGGCCGCGACCGTCCTGGAGTCGCTCGCCGACGGCACCCGGCTGGTGTTCAGCGGCGACCCGGGCCAGCTCTGGTCGGCCGGCCCCGGCCGCTTCTTCGCCGACCTGCTGGCCGCCAAGGCCTGCCCGGCGGTCGCCTCCCGCACCCCGGACTTCGGCCCGATCGGCGAGCTGGTCTCCGGCATCGGCATCGGCGAGCTCCAGCCGGTCGAGGCGCCGGACAAGGAGGTGGTCATCCTGACCGCCAAGGACGGCGGCGAGGCCGTCCACCGCGCCGTCCAGCTGCTCACCGACTCCATCCCGCGCGCCCTCGGCATCCCCGCCGAGCAGGTGGTGCTGCTCACCCCGGGCCACGGCGGCTCGGCCGGCACCCGGGCCCTGAACGCGGCCGCCAAGGCGCGGCTCAACCCCGGCCCCGGCCGGTTCGGCGGCTTCGATCCGGGCGACCGGGTGGTCGAGTCCCCCACGCCCGGCATCACCCGCCCGGCCCGGGTGCTGGACGGCGACGCCACCGGCCTGCACCTGGAGTACGCGGACGGCTCGCGCCGGACGGTCCCGCCCGCCGATGCCGCCAAGCTGCGGCACGGCTGGGCGCTGACCGTCCACCAGGCGCTCGGGCGCCGCTGGCCGGGCGCCGTGGTCGTGCTCCCGGAGGACGCCGCCCCGGCGCTCACCCGGCAGTGGGTCTACACCGCCTTCGGGCGGGCCGAACGGCACCTGTCCGTGGTGCACGCGGCGGGCCCGGCGCTCGCCCAGGCCGTCGCCGAGCGCCCGGCGCAGCCGCGTACCACCCGGCTGCGGGCGGTGCTCGCCGAGAACGCCGCCTCGGTGGACTGACACCCGGCGCACCGGCCGCACCGGCGCGCCACGCGCGAAGGGCGGGCCCCGATGGTCAGGGGGCCCGCCCTTCGTCCGTTCCGGACCGCGTTCAGTCGTCCGGGTCCTCGTCGTCGTAGACCTCGCTCACGTCGAACCGGCAGATCAGCAGCTGCGGATCGGCGTGCTCGAAGGGCTCCGGCAGCCACTCGCCCGGCTCGGTCGGCTCGGCCGCCGCGACCCAGAGCGTCGAGTCCCCCTCCTCCAGCCCGAACTCCTCGCTGCGGGCGGCGATCTCGTCCGGCTCGTACTCGCCGAACAGCACGCCGATCGCGGCGTTCACCCCGCCCGGGCCGGCTCCGCCCGGGGTCAGCGACTCGTCCAGCCGCTCGGCCTGGGCGCGCAACCTCGTGGAGTCGACGACGTGGTAGTCACGGCGGATCAGCACGCTGATCGCCTCGGGCTGCTCGGGGCCGTGGTACCCGCCGGGGCCCTCGTCCCCGGGGATCTCGAAGGGCGTGACCTCGTCGTACGCCTCGTACAGGAGCTGGTCATAGGCGATGGCCGCCGTCGCGAGCTGCTCGTAAGCGTCGGTCACGGCGGGATCATCGGTTGCGTTGGGGCTTGACACCGCTTCCAGATGACGGTCGATGGCGGCCTTGACCGCCTCAGCGGCGGCGCGTACCTCGGCAATGGTGGGCTGCGCGGCATCAGACATGGTGCAGACGCTATCTCCCCGCGGTGTCGGTACGCACAGCGGTTGTCACCTACACCCGCGATTTCACCGCAACTTCCGCCCTGATGCCCGATCTGCACCGATCCGTCCCCGTGCGGCACCGGCGCGAGCGGGGCGCGGAGGGCGCGCGCCGGACCCGGCGGGGCCGTCCGGGCACCGCTTCACGCGCCGGGATCGGGGTATCCCCTCCCCAGGGACAACACAACTGATGCACTGTCAGTCGAGGGTGCGGATCCGGGGCCTCCGGGCTGCCGGTTCCGCGCGGGAGGACGGCCGGAAATACCCGGGCCGACTGTCCGGGGCAGGCCGTAGGCTTGCTTGAAGGTGATCTCCAGGAGGAGCGTTTTGATCCCACGGAAGCCGGTCCGGCAGCCGGAGTACGAGTACCAGTCGCTGCGCATGCCGCGCGGCACCACCCGCAACGCGGCACGCCAACTGCTCACCGAGCATGCCGAGTACGGGCACTGGGAGCTCGACCGGCTGCGGCTGTTCCCCGACGGCAGCCGGACGGTCCGGCTCAAGCGGAAGATCATCCGCCAGGTCCGGAACTGGTGACGGGGCCGCTCCGCCCCGCACGGACGCCCGCACGGCCTTCACCCGCGCCCTCCACAGACGCCCTTCCGGCGCGCGCTCCTCGGGCACACGTCCTTCGGGCACGCGCTCTTCGGGCACGCCCTTGACGCACCCGCGACCGCCCGGTGATCCGGTGGCCGCGGGTGCGTCGTCGTCCCCGGCGGGTGCGCGTGGACGGGGTGCGGGGCCGGCCGCGCGGAGGGTCCGCGGGGCCGGCGACCGGTCGGGTCAGCGAGCCCCGGCGCGGGCGCGGCGGTAGAGCACGCCGCCGCCGAGCAGCAGGGCGAGCCCGGCCGCGCCGAGCAGTTCCACGCTGCCCGCGCCGGTGGACGCCAGCTGGCCGACGGGGGTGTCCGCCGTGGCAGCCGTCGTACGGGCGGCGGCCGGGACGGCCTGGGTGCTCGGGGTCGCGGGCGGCGCGGTGGTCGGGCCGCCGGTGCGCGGGATGCCCGGGTTGGTCTCGCCGCCGACCTGCGGCGGGGTCGGGTGGCTGCCCTCGGGGCAGTCCTCGGTCGGCTTCGGCGCGGGCTTCGGCGCGGGATGTGCCACGTTGGCGCAGTCGTTGCCGAAGGCCGGGTTCGCGACGCCGACCACGTCGACGGAGTTGCCGCAGGCGTTGACCGGGACGTCGACCGGGGCCTGGATGCTGTTGCCGGACACCACACCGGGCGAGTTGGCGGCTGTCCCGGAGGCGGAGGAGCCCGCGGCGGTGGTGCCCCGGCTGCCGCCGGCGCCGGAGCCCGCGGTGCCGCCACCGGCCTGGCCGCCGTGGCCGCCGTGGCCGGACTGCCCGGACGCGGGCGCCGCGTGGCGACCGCCGCCGGCGTTGGCGCAGTGGTTGCCGAACGACGGGTTCAGCGCGCCGATCACGTCGACCGTGTTGCCGCAGGCATTGATCGGCACCTCGATCGGCACCTGCACCGAGTTGCCCGAGGCGACGCCCGCTGACCCGACCGCACCTCCTTGCGCCTCGGCACCCGCGTAGGCGTAGCCGGCGGTCGAGGCCAGCACACTGCCGGTGGCCACGGCCGTGAGGATCCCCTTCTTGGCTACATTCCTCATGTTTTCCCCTGACGTTTTCGAGACGACGTGTCGACCTTGGCATGAACCTTATGAAAGTCGGAATTTTGATATATCCGTAAATCACGCAGGGTCTTCGGCTGCACAGGAGTTAACGAGAGGCGAACGGGGAGGTTGGGCCGAACGCGGCAGCTTCACTCGATCGAGCGATCGTGTCGCTACCCGTGTATCCGCACCGCGTCTGCCCTCGCCGCGACCGACCGCGGCGACCGTCCGCAGCCCGACTGACCGCCGCGACCGTCCGCCGCGACCGTCCGCACCCGGCCGCCGCCGGGTACGCGAACGCCCCCGGCGCGGCGCGTCCGCCGCCCGGGGGCCGGGTCGAGTCGACTCAACGGGCCTCAGCGGCCCGGAGCACGGCTCAGAAGTTGGCGCAGTGGTTGCCGAACGCCGGGTTCAGCACACCGATCACGCTCACGGTGTTGCCGCACAGGTTGACCGGGATGTGCACCGGGACCTGGATCTGGTTGCCGGAGACGACGCCCGGGGAACCGGCGGCCACACCCTCGGCACCGGCACCGCCATGCGCGGATGCGACACCGGCGGCGGCGAGCACCAGGCCACCGGTGGCAGCGGCGACAGCGGCGATCTTCTTGACCTTCATCATTCCTCCTGTATGGACAACGCAGCCCGTTCGGCGGGCTCCACAGGAATGAACGACGCTGCGGCAAACGGGGTACGGAACAGATTTGCCATTCACCCGCAACGGTGATGACTCGTACACATGATCACCCTGGAATCCCGGGCAGAATCGTTTCTGTCGATCTCTTTCGACTCGTCCCACAATCATCAGCTCGGACAATGCGTTCGGCCCGCCCCCGGCACTCCGGGAGCGGGCCGACCGAGTCACCTGATCAGCAGGCGTCGATGAACGTCGAGCCTCGTCAGCAGGCGTCGATGAAGCGGTCCAGCACCCGGACGCCGAACTTCAGGCCGTCCACCGGCACCCGCTCGTCCACACCGTGGAACATCCCGGCGAAGTCCAGCTCCGGCGGCAGCTGGAGCGGCGCGAAGCCGAAGCAGCGGATCCCCAGGTCCTGGAAGGACTTGGCGTCCGTCCCGCCCGACAGGCAGTACGGCACCGCCCGGGCGATCGGGTCCTCGGCCCGCAGCGCGGTCTGCATCGCCTCGACCAGCGCCCCGTCGAAGCCCGTCTCGATCGCCTTGTCCGAGTGCAGGCTCTCGCGCTTCACGCGCGGGCCGAGCACGCTGTCCAGCTCGGCCAGGAACTCCTCCTCGTAGCCGGGCAGGAAGCGGCCGTCCACGTGCGCGGTCGCCTGACCGGGGATCACGTTCACCTTGTACCCGGCGCCGAGCATGGTCGGCTGCGCGGTGTTGCGCAGCGTGGTGCCGATCATCTTGGCGATGCCGCCGAGGACGCGCAGCGTCTCGTCCATGTCCTCCGGGTCCAGCTCGACCCCGAGCGCGTCGGACAGCTCGTCCAGGAAGGCCCGGACGGTCTTGGTGATCCGCAGCGGGAACTGGTGCCGGCCGAGCCGGGCCACCGCCTCGCACAGCTCGGTGATCGCGTTGTCGTCGTTCGTCATCGAACCGTGCCCGGCCCGGCCCTCGACCGTCAGGCGCATCCAGTGCATGCCCTTCTCGGCCGTCTCCACCAGGTAGAGGCGGACCTGGTCGTTGACCGTGAAGGAGAAGCCGCCGACCTCGCCGATCGCCTCGGTCACGCCCTCGAACAGCCCCGGGTGCTTGTCCACCAGGAAGCGCGCGCCGTACGTGCCGCCAGCCTCCTCGTCCGCGAGGAAGGCCAGCACGATGTCGCGCGGGGGCTTGCGCCCGGTGCGCAGCCGGTCCCGGATGACCGCCAGGGTCATCGCGTCCATGTCCTTCATGTCGACCGCGCCGCGCCCCCAGACGCAGCCGTCGGCGATCTCGCCGCCGAACGGGTCGTACGTCCAGTCCGCGGCGTTGGCCGGCACCACGTCCGTGTGGCCGTGGATCAGCAGGCCGGGGCGGGAACGGTCCTCGCCCTCGATCCGGACCACCGTCGAGGCCCGCCCCTTGGCCGACTCGAAGATCTTCGGTTCGAGCCCGAACTCGGCGAGCTGCTCGGCGACGTACTCGGCCGCCTTGCGCTCGCCCGGACCGGAACCGTCGCCGTAGTTGCTGGTGTCGATCCGGATCAGATCGCGACAGATCCCGGCGACCTCCGACTCAGCCGTCACCTGCGACGCCGCAGACTCGCTCCGCTCGCTCACGGTCACTCCTCGTCTCTGGCCCGCACCGACGCACCAGCGCGCCACCCCCGGGACCTGCACCCGGGCCGTACGAGCACGTCCGCCCATCCTCCCCCAGCCCCCGACCCGGATCCACCCCCCGCACGCCCCCGAAACCCCCTGGTCACGCCCCCGCCACACGCCGCCCCTTGCCCCCGCCACCGGCCCCACTCCGCCGCCCGGAGCCGTTTTGGGACCCCAAGCCGATCTTTGCTACAGTTACATCTGTCAGCGCGACGGACGAGAGATCGGAAGCCGCGAGGACGACACCTGGTCCGGGTGGCGGAATGGCAGACGCGCTAGCTTGAGGTGCTAGTGCCCTTTATCGGGCGTGGGGGTTCAAGTCCCCCCTCGGACACCGGCAGGAACCCCCAGATTCGTCTGGGGGTTCTTCTGTTTTCCGGGGTTCCCCCGGTTCCTGAGGTGGCCGGGGTGCCGGTCAGGGGTGGGCGGGCTTGGCGGGCTTGATGTTCTGGTTCACCCGGAACACGTTGTTCGGGTCGTACTTCGCCTTCAGTTCGGACAGCCGCCGGTAGTGGCCCTCGCCGTAGGCGGACAGGATGCGGCGCTCCCCCTCGTCGACCAGTTCGTTGACGTACACCCCGCCCGAGGTGAACTTCTGGAGGGTGTCGTAGACGGAGCGGCACCAGCCGGTGTTGGCCTCGTCGTCCCGCTCGTCGGTCCAGCCGCCGAGCAGGGTCACCAGGAAGCCGGGGTCGCGGTGCGGGTAGGCGGTGGCCTCCGGGGCGACCCGGGCGACCTCGCCGCCGAGGAGCATCAGGCCGATCTGGGACAGCGGCGACTTCCGGGCCCGGTACCCGTCGACCAGGGTGGCGAGGGCCTCCTCGGTCACGGTGTCGACCATGAAGGAGCGGGTGTAGTAGCGGCGGTGGTGGGCCATGTCCGCGTCGACGAGCTGCTGGACCTTCGGGTACGGCAGGGTCTCGGTGGTCCGCAGCACCGGCTCGGGGCCGAAGCCGGCCAGGGCGTCGACGAGCGCGTCCGTGTCCTCGGCCGGCGCGGTGTCGACGTAGCGGACGGCGATGCCCGTCGCGCCGTCCTCCAGGTCGAAGAAGCCGACGGCCAGGGCCAGCCGGTCCGGGGCGGTCTCGGCGAACGCGGAGAGGCCTCGGGCGACCGCCGCGTGGTCGTCGGCGCGGTAGGCCACCACGCCGGTGCGGCAGGCGCCCTGCGGGTGCAGCTTGTACTCGAAGGAGGTGACGACGCCGAAGTTGCCGCCGCCACCACGGATCGCCCAGAACAGGTCGGCGTCGTCCTCCGCGCTGGCCCGCCGTACCTCGCCGTTCGCGAGGACCACGTCCGCCGCGACCAGGTTGTCCACGGTGAGGCCCTGGGAACGGCAGAGCCAGCCGATCCCGCCGCCGAGCGTCAGCCCGGCGATGCCGGTGTGCGACACCTGGCCGCCGGTCACCGAGAGCCCGAACCGGTAGGTCTCGTCGTCGAGTTCGGCCAGCAGCAGGCCCGGCTCGCAGATCGCCACGCCGCGCTGGAGGTCGACCCGGATGCCCTTCAGCCGGCTCAGGTCGACGACCAGGCCGTCGTCGATCGTCGAGTGGCCCGGGTAGCTGTGCCCGCCGCTGCGGACGGCGAGCAGGACGTCGTGCTCGGTGGCGAAGCGGACCGCGTCGACCACGTCGGCGGCGCCCGCGCAGCGCACGATCAGGCCCGGGCGGCGGCTGAAGTAGCCGTTCCACACCAGCCGTGCCTGGGCGTACCCCTCGTCGTCCTGGGCGAACACCTCGCCGCGGACCGCGGCGCGGAGCTCGTCGATGCGGGCCTGATCGACGGGCTGTCCCGAACGGTTCTTCAGCGTCATGGGTGATTCCTGATTCGTCGGAAGGAGTGTCGTAAGGAGTAGGAGGAGCGGGGGTCAGACCGCCGCCGTCCGGGCGGATATCAGGGCGGCCAGGCCGGCCACGCTGCCCGCGTCGGCCATCTCGTCCTCGGGGACACGGGCGCCGAACTCGCGCTCCAGGATGACCGACAGTTCCAGCAGGACGAGGGAGTCGAGTTCGAGGTCGGAGAAGGCGGTCGTGGCGGTGACCTCGCCTTCGAGGGAGAACTTGTCACGCAGGAGTTCGAGGATGCGCTCGGAGATCCGGTCCATCGTCGGTCCTTTCGATCGGGGTGCCGGGGGCGGGAGTGGGGGCGGAGGCGGGGGGCTGGGCAGCCGGGTGGCCGGGCGGGCGGATGGCCGGATCAGTCGGACTCGATGCCGGTGACCTTGATGTCGGGCCAGGTCAGGGCCGTCGAACCCCAGCTCAGCCCGCCGCCGAAGGAGGTCAGCAGCACCTTCTGCCCGGGTTCGAGCCGGCCCTCGGCGGCGGCGTCGGTGAGGGCGAGGGGGATCGAGGCGGCCGAGGTGTTCCCGACCTTGTCGAGGTGCACCACCACCTGCTCGCGCGGCACCTTCATCACGTCCGCGACGGTGTGCAGGATGCGGACGTTCGCCTGGTGGCCGACGAACCAGTCGAGGTCCTCGGCCGCCCAGCCGATCGCGCGCAGCAGCGCTTCGGAGGAGCCGGCCATCCGCTCGACCGCGTGCGTGAAGATCTCCTTGCCGCGCATGGCCAGGTAGTTGTCCTCCTCGCGCAGCGGGGCCCGCTCGGAGCGCTGGCGGGATCCGCCGGCGGGCAGGAAGGCAAGGTCCCGGTTGGCGCCGTCGCTGCCGAGGTCGAAGCCGGTCAGGGCGCCGGGCTCGGCGGCCTCCCCGGCGCGCACGACGGCCGCGCCGGCGCCGTCGCCGAAGATGATGGCGGTGGCGCGGTCCTCCGGGTCCAGCCGGGTGGACCAGATGTCCGCGCCGATCACCAGGACGCGTTCGGCGAATCCGGCCGCGATCGCGCCGGCGGCGGAGTGCAGGCCGTAGACGAAGCCGGCGCAGGCGGCGGACAGGTCGAAGCCGGGCACCCCGCCGAGGCCGAGCGCGGCGGCGACCTCCGGGGCGGTGGCGGGCATCGGACGGTTGGGGGTGCTCGTCGCCAGGATCACCTGGTCGACCGTGTCGACGCCGGCGGACTCCAGCGCCCGTCGGCCAGCGACCGTCGCGAGGTCGCCGGTGGCGGTGCCGGGCGCCGCCCAGTAGCGGCGGCGGATGCCCGTCCTGGTCCGGATCCACTCGTCGTCGGTGTCGACCAGCCGGGAGATCTCGTCGTTGTCGACGGCCCGCTCCGGCACCGTGGCGCCGAGGCCGGCGAGGACGGCGGCCCGGCTCATGACCGGCCTCCGGGGGTGGCGCGGCGGAGTCGAACGGTCATGGTCTGGGTCCTTTCCACAGTGGGCGGTCGGCGTCATCGGGGCGGTCGGGCGGTCGGGCAGGGCGGGCTGGCCAGCGGGGAGGTCAGGGAGGTCAGGGCAGCCGGTGGGCGGCCGAGCAGCGGACCGACATGTGCCGGAAGGCGCCGACGATGTCGACCAGCCGCCAGGTCTCGCCCTCGCGCGAGGTGAGCAGTTCGGTCTCGTCGAGGTGCACGGTGAGCCGCTCGGGCTCGGTGACCGGCTGGTGCGGGTCGCCGATGTCGAGCACGGTCTGCCGCATCCAGAGGGTGTTGCTCGCCGAGCGGGGGACGCCGTCGATCTCGTAGAGCAGGATCTGGCCGAGCTGGATGGTGGCGACGAAGGCGTCGAGGATCGAGGTGGCCCGGTGGCTGTAGCTCTCCAGCCCCCGCACCGGCAGGTCCTCGTCCGATCGGAAGCGCGAACTCACCGTGGCGGCGGCCGAGTTCGCCGGGAAGTCGACTGCAAGGCCCTCGATCACCTGGTACTTGGCCTGGTGCGCGGTGCCGTACGGGCGCAGCGCGGCGCTGCCCAGCAGCTCGTCCGGGTCGGCGTACGAGCCGGGCCCGGTGCGGGTGGCGCCGGCCGGGTGCTCGATCTCCAGCCGCACCCGCAGGGCGCCGACCCGGCAGTCGGCGACGGACACCCGGACCCTCGGGTCCCCGCTCGCGCCGGGGAGTTCGGAGACGGCCGCCTCGACCGGGAACAGGTCGAGGTCCTCCTCGACCGGGCTGGTGCCGGCCTTCATCCGGACCCGGCGCAGCCGGGCGGCGGCGCGCTGCCCGGCGTCCAGGCCCAGCACGTGGGCGAGGTACACCTCGGCGGCCTCGCCGGCCAGCAGCAGCACGTCGATGCTGCTGAGGTGCGGGCGCTGGTTGCGCTTGCCCTTCTTCGACCAGTCGTCCGGGTAGCGGACGGTGGCGAGGGCCGTGACGGTGGCGGTGCCGTCCGGGCCGGGGCCCACCCGGACGTCCGTGAGCCGCTGCCGGGCGCGCTTGTAGCCCTCGCCGAAGAAGCGCTTCTCCCCCGGCCCCAGGTAGTCGTCGACGGTGACGCGATCGGGGCGGGTCTGCTCTGCGGTGCCTGCGGTGCCTGTGGTGTCGGCGGTGTCTGAGGTGTCTGTGGTGTCTGTCATGGCTTCCCTCGTGGATTCGGCGGGACCGGGTCGGCCGGGCCGCGTCGGCTCACTCGTGCCTAGGCCCAGGTGAGCAGGCGCTTCGGGTGTTCCAGGACGGCCGCGGTGTCGGCCAGCACCTTCGACCCCAGCTCGCCGTCGACCAGCCGGTGGTCGAAGGAGAGCGCGAGGGTGGTGACCTGCCGGGGCCTGACCTCGCCCCGGTGCACCCAGGGCCGCTCCCGGACGGCGCCGAAGGCGAGGATCGCCGACTCGCCGGGGTTGAGGATCGGCGTGCCCGTATCCACGCCGAACACCCCGATGTTGGTGAGGGTGACGGTGCCGCCCGTCATCGCGGCCGGCGTGGTCCTGCCCTCCCGGGCGGCGGCGACCAGGTCCCCGAGCGCGTGGGCGAGCCGCGGCAGCGTCAGGCCGCCCGCGTCCCTGACGGTCGGGACGATCAGACCGCGGTCGGTGGCGGCGGCGATGCCCAGGTTGATCCGGTCCTTGCGGACGATCTCCTGGTTCTCCTCGTCCCAGCCGGCGTTGATCTCCGGGTGGCGCCGGATGGCGAGCAGGAACGCCCGGGCCACCAGCAGCAGCGGGTTCACCCGCAGGCCGGCCAGCTCCGGGTCCTGCTTCAGCTCCCGGACCAGGGCCATGGTGCGGGTCACGTCGACGGTGATGAACTCCGTGACGTGCGGGGCGGTGAACGCGCTCGCGACCACGGCCCGGGCGGTGGCCCGGCGCACCCCCCGCACCGGGATGCGGGTCTCGCCGGCGGTCGGGGCGGGGTCGGCCGGCAGACCGGCCTGGGGGGCCGCCGGCGGGGTACCGGGGACCGACGGGGTGCCGGGCGAGGTGTCCGGCGCGGTGGCCGGCGCGGGGCTGGCCGCGTGCACGTCCGCCCTGGTCACCACGCCCCCGACGCCGGTCGGGACGACCAGGCCCAGGTCCACCCCGAGGTCCCTGGCCAGCTTGCGGACCGGCGGCTTGGCGGCGGGCCGCTCGGTGCGACCGGCCGCGGCGGGTGCCGCCGTCGCGCTCCGGCGGGGCCTGCGGCCGGACCGGCCGGGGGCCACGCCGTAGCCGACCAGCACCGGCTGCCGGGCGGCCGGCTCCACGGCGGGGGGCTCGGCGGGGGCCTCGGCGGCAACGGGTTCGGCAGCGGGGGGCTCGACCGCGACGGGCCCGGCGGCGTCCGTACCGGTGTCGATCGAGATGATGACCGCGCCCACCGCGACCGTCGTCCCGGCCTCGACGTGGATCCGGTGCACCACCCCGTCGTACGGGATCGGCAACTCGACGGCGGCCTTCGCCGTCTCGACCTCGCAGACGACCTGGCCGTCGGCCACCCGGTCGCCCGCCTTCACGTGCCAGGCGAGGATCTCCGCGTCCACCAGCCCCTCGCCCACGTCGGGCAGGGGGAACTCGCGGACGCGCTGCACGGTTGTGGTCACGGTTCCTCTCCTCAGTAGGCCAGGGCGCGGTCGACGGCGTCCAGGACGCGGTCGACGTCCGGCAGGTACGACTCCTCGAAGGCGGCGGGCGGGTACGGCATGTGGTAGCCGCCGACCCGCAGCACCGGGGCCTCCAGGTGGTGGAAGCACCGTTCGGTGATCCGGCCGGCGATCTCGGCTCCGGCGCCGAAGAACACCGGGGCCTCGTGCACGACGACCAGCCGTCCGGTGCGCCGTACCGACGCCTCGATCGTGTCGAAGTCCATCGGGGACACCGAGCGCAGGTCGACCACCTCCAGGCTGTCGCCGTCCGCCGCGGCCACCGCCGCCGCCTCCAGGCAGGTCGCGACCGTCGGCCCGTAGCCGAGCAGCGTCAGGTCCCGCCCCGGCCTGGCCACCCGGGCGGCGTGCAGGGGCAGTTCGGCGGCGGCGGGCACCGGGCCGCGGTCGTAGTAGCGGCGCTTGGGCTCGAAGTAGACGACCGGGTCACGGCCGGCGACGGCCTGCCGGAGCATCCAGTGCGCGTCGGCGGGGTTGGACGGCGAGACCACCTTCACTCCCCCGACGTGGGCGAAGAGCGCCTCGGGGGACTCGCTGTGGTGCTCGACCGCGCCGATGCCGCCGCCGTACGGGATGCGGATGACCACCGGGAGCGTGATCCGGCCGTTCGAGCGGGCGTGCAGTTTCGCCAGCTGGGTGACGATCTGGTCGAAGGCGGGGAACACGAAGCCGTCGAACTGGATCTCCACCACCGGGCGGTAGCCGCGCAGCGCCAGACCGATCGCGGTGCCGACGATGCCGGACTCGGCCAGCGGGGTGTCGATCACCCGGCCCTCGCCGAAGTCCTTCTGCAGGCCGTCGGTCACCCGGAAGACGCCGCCGAGCCTGCCGACGTCCTCGCCCATGACGAGCACCCGGGGGTCCTCCTCCAGGGCGGCGCGCAGGGCCGAGTTGATCCCCTGCGCGAGCGTGGGGTCGGGGGCCCCGTCCGGTGCCCGGTGTCCGGCCATCTCAGGCCCCTTCCGTCGGAGCGAAGCCGGCGGTGTAGGCGGCGAACTGCTCGGCTTCCTCCGCCACCAGGGCGTGGCCGTCCGCGTACACGTGGGCGAACATGGCCTCCGCCGGGGGTGCGGCCATCGAGCGGACGGCCGCGCGCACGGACCGGGCCTCCTCCTCGGCGTCCCGGTCGACCCGGGCGAGCCGCTCCTCGTCCGCCCCGCCGTCGGCCAGCAGGTGGGCCCGGAGGCGGGCGATCGGGTCCTTCCGCTCCCAGGCGCGCACCTCCTCCGCGTCGCGGTAGCGGGTGGGGTCGTCGGAGGTGGTGTGGGCGCCCATCCGGTAGGTGAACGCCTCGATCAGCGTCGGCCCCTGGCCGCTGCGGGCGCGCCGCAGGGCCTCGCGGGTGACGGCCAGGCAGGCCAGGACGTCGTTGCCGTCCACCAGGATCCCGGGGAAGCCGAAGCCGGAGGCGCGCCGGTGGATCGGCACCCGGCTCTGCCTGTCGCTGGGCTCGGAGATCGCCCACTGGTTGTTCTGGCAGAAGAACACGATCGGGGCGTCGTTCAGGGCGGCGAAGTTGAAGGCCTCACTGACGTCGCCCTGGCTGGTCGCACCGTCGCCGAAGTAGACGATGACGGCGCTCTCCGCGCCGTCCTTGGCCACGCCCATCGCGTAGCCGGTGGCGTGCAGCGTCTGGGCGCCGATGACGAGGGTGTAGAGGTGGACGTTGTGCTCCTGCGGGTCCCACCCGCCGTTGGTGGCGCCCCGGAACAGCGCGAAGAGGTCGAGGGGGTCGACCTGCCGGCACAGTGCCGTGCCGTGGTCGCGGTAGCTGGGGAAGACGTGGTCCTCGTCGTCGAGTGCCCGGGCGGAGCCGATCTGGGCCGCCTCCTGCCCCAGCAGCGAGGGCCAGAGGGCGAGTTCGCCCTGGCGCTGGAGCAGCACCCCCTCGGCGTCGATCCGGCGGGCGCGGACCATGTCCTCGTAGAGGCCGATGAGTTGATGCGGCGTCAGTTCGAGCGGGTAGTCCGGGTGGTGCTTCCGTTCGCCGTCCGGGGTCAGCAGTTGGACGGCCTCGGGCGGGGTGTGCGCGTGCGGCATGGCGACCTCCTTCCTCTGGGCTGGGTGTCGGCGGTGCGTTCGGCGGCGCGGGCGCGGCGGGGTGCGGGGAGGATCCGGGGACGGGGAAAGCGGGTCCGCCCCTACCGGCCTCGGCCGTCGGGCGGGGCGCTTCGGGCGGGGCGCTTCGGGCGGCCGTGCGGAAGGTACGGGCGCGGGGGACGTCACCTGCCGCGGGGAGGTGCGCCTGCGGCGGAGCGGATCGGGCGCCCGGCGTGGCGGCGGGCATCTCGCCCCTCCGCCTTCGGAACTCGAACTCCCTTTGTCCGGCGGGTAGTTCGGACCGGCACGGAGAACTCTGCCCGCCGCCCACGCCTTCCGCAAGCACGGAGATCGCTCGCCGGCCACCGGACGGCGGCACGACGGCATGCGGACCGCGGCACGACGGCATGCGGACCGCGGACCGAGGGCCAAAGGCGAAGGGCGAAGGGCGGAGCAAGGACGGCACAGGGCGGAACACGACCCGCCGGAACGCGGCCGGTCAGACGGCCGCCAGCGGCGCGACCAGGCCGCCGAGGCGGCGGAAGAAGGCGTCCTTGGCCTCCCTCGGGAAGAAGTGGCCGCCGGGGACGCGGTGCAGCTCGAAGCCCCCGCCTGCGTGCGCGGACCAGGCGGCCGCGTCCGCCGCCGGGACCAGCGGATCGTCCTCCCCGGAGAACACCTCGACCGGACACGGCAGCGTCCGGTGGGTGGAGCCCTCGTTGTCCCCGGCGCAGAGGCCGATCTCCGCCCGCACCAGGGCGATCCGTTCGCTCAGCCAGCCGGTGTCCGCCCGCAGGGCGGCCGGGAGCGCGCCGAAGTCGAGGAGCCAGGCGACGAGTTCGGCGTCCGTGAGGCGCGCCGCCCGGCGCAGCGGATGCGGCAGGTGGGGCGCCGGGTAGGCGCCGACCAGCAGTCGCTCCGGCAGCCGCCGCCCGTGCTCGGCCCGGTGCCGGGTGAGCCGGTAGGCGAGCAGGGCGCCCATGCTGTGGCCGTAGAGGAGGTACGGCCGGTCCAGGAGCGGGCCGAGGTCCTGCTCCAGCGCGGCGACCAGGCCGGGCAGCCCTTGGCGGCAGTGGCCGCCGGCCGGGTCCCGGCCGGGGATCCGGACCGGGACGAGGTGCACCCGCTCCCCCAGTGCCCGTTGCCAGCCGGCGAAGAACGCCGTGCTGCCGCCGGCCGGGTGCAGCCCGAGCAGGGTGACCGGACCGCCGCCCGGATCGACCGTCTGTGCGACTGAGGACGGGTCCTGGTTGCACAGCCTCCGGGCCGGTGCGCCGTCGACCGGTCGGCGGCGCACCGGTTCAGACGGCTGCGGGAACACCGGCCCTCCCCGCCCCGGGCTGGGCGGCCGGGGGCCGCTCGGTGGCTCGGACCGGGCCGCCCTCCGGCTGCGCGGTCTCCACCTGGTGCGCGAACTCCCGCCAGGCGGCGGCGCATTCGAGGGCGAGCCGGGAGACCCGGTCGGCACAGTGCGGCGGGATGCTGCGGGCCAGCTGGTCCCGCTGCTCGGGCGGCAGGAGGCTGCTGGTGAGCATCCGCAGCAGGTGGCGTCCGCTCTCCGTGAGCCGGAGCGCGGGGTCGCTCATCAGCCGTTCCATGACCCGGGCGAGGTCCTGGCCGGGCTGCTGCGGGACGGGGGCGGTCCGTCGGCCCCCGGGGGCGGGGCCGGTCGGGGACGCCGGGCCGGTCGGGGACGCGGGGCGGGTCGAGGGTCCGGACCGGGCCGGCCGGCGCCCGGTGGGCACCGGGTCCTCGCCGCGCCGTAGCCGCTCCCGTACGTCGCGGACCGTCCCCGGGGAGACGCCCGCCTCGTCGGCGATGGCGCGCAGCGACGCCCGGGGGTTGGCGCTGATCAGTTCGCCGGCGCGCAGCCGGCCGAGCGCGCTGTCCAGCGGGCGGACCCGCCCGTCGCGGCCGATCCGGGCCGCGGCGTGCGGGATGGTCCCGCTCTCGCTGCGCCGCAGTTCGCGCACGGCCTTGGTGGACAGTCCGGCGACCGAGGCGACCATCCGGTCCGACCACTCGGCGTGCGAGAGCAGGATGCGCCGGGCGGCGGCCGTGCGGTCGTCCCGGGAGAGCGGGAGGCCGTGGCGGGTGTTGCTCTGGACGGAGAGGACGAAGGCGTCGCGTTCGGAGCCTTCGAAGAAGCGGGCGGGGATGACGGGCCGGCCCTGCGCGGCGGCCACCCGCAGCCGGTGCATGCCGTCGATCACCCGCATGCTGGACCGGTGGACGATGATCGGCGGGAGGTCCTGGTCGAGTCGGGCCAGGGTCCTGAGGTGCTCCGGGTCCTCGCCGGCGGTGCGCGGCGAATCGGCCGGCAGCAGTGCCCCGACCGGCACCGGCACGATCTCGGACAGGGGCGGCGCCCACTCCTGGGGCGGTAGACCGGGCGCGGAGGTGAGGGGCGGTTCGGCGCGGTCGCTGACGGTCTCTTGCTTCACGGCGAGTCCTCTGGCATGCGTCGGGGGAGGGCGGTCGGACGAGCGGTGTGGTGCCGTCACCGCCCGGCTCGCGGAAGTACCGCCCGGTTCCCTGGGTCTGCTGGGTCGTCTCCTCGTCGAGACAGGCCAAAGGGGCACCGGCCCGCGCCGCCGGGCCACCCGGCCGACCGGCGGGCCCGCGGGGGCGGGTTCCGTCGGTGCGGGCCTCCGGGTGGCTCCACGACGGCCGGTGCCGAATGCTCCATCGAGATCGTGGCACATGAACATACCTCTGGGAAGGTATTTTAATGAGGGCGTAACATGCGGCAGCAGAACCGTCACACACCGGGCGGGGCGCCCCTCGGTCAGCCCGCGGCGGAGGCACCGTCGAGCAGCAACAGCCGGGCGCCGGGCAGCAGTTCGGCCAACGCCGGATCGCCGACGACGACCGGGTTCCCCACCTCGGTGAGCATCGGCAGGTCGGAGGCGTGGTCCCCGTAGCCGTAGCAGTGCGCCGGATCGATCCACGGGTGGCGGCCGAGCAGGGCGCGCACGGCCCGGCGCTTCTCCTCCCCGATCACCGGCTCGCCGTCGAGGCCGCCGGTGAACACTCCCCCGCGCACCTCGGGCCGGCTGCACACCAGGTGCGTCGCGCCGATGTCGGCCGCGATCGGGTCGAGGATCGCCGGGAACGAACCGGAGACCAGCACGACCCCGTCGCCCGCCGCCCGGTGGCGCGTCAGGGCGTCGCGGACGGAGCCGATGTAGAAGCCGGTGCGCGCGGAGCGCTCCGCGAACCAGGCCCGGCCGGCCTCGGCGGCGGCACCGGCCGGCTCTCCGGCCCACTCCCGGTAGTAGATCCGGTTGGTCTCCTCGCGCGGCGTGCCGCCGGCCGCCAGCGCGGTCAGCTCCTCCCGCACCCGGCGGCCGCGCCGCAGGCCCTGCGGGCCGTACCGGGCGGCGAGGTAGTGGTCGAGGAAGTCGAACATGCTCTTGCAGTCGATCAACGTCTCGTCGACGTCGCTGAACGCCAGCCGGGCGGGCAGGGACACGGGGGGCTCCTCGGGGGCTCGGGTCACCTCGGGGTGACGCTTCGGGCGGGGCGGGCGGCGGTCTCCGGACGGGTGCCGGACGCCGGACGGGCACCCGTCTCGGCGCGGCCGCCGGCCGCCGGGCGGGCACGGCTCCCGGCCGCGCCGGACCGCGGCCGGGCCCGCAGCGCCGGGAACAGGGTGTCGCGCACCTCGCGCCAGCGTTCCGCGAAGTCGGCCCGCGCGTAAAGGTTGTCGGAGATGTGCTGGGCGCCGAAGAAGGCCGACACCGCGACCCGGGCGGCCACGTCCGGGTCCACGTGCTCGGCCAACTGCCCCTGCTCCCCGGCCTCGCGCAGCAGCATCGAGATCAGGTTCGTCCAGTCCACGTACGGCAGCGGCAGTTCGACGTCGATGGCGGCGCGCTCGTTCTGCAGCCGGGTGCCGGCCTGCATGATCGGGTCCTCCAGGAACGCGGTGGTGGCGGCGTTGAACATCTCGATCACCGTGTCCAGCGGCGAGAGCCCCTTGCCCCGGACCGCCTCCAGCGTGACCGGCCAGCGGGAGTAGAGCTCCTCGACGACGGCGACGGCCAGCGCCTGCTTGTTGGGGAAGTGGAAGTAGACCGCCCCCTTGGTCATGGCCACCTCGTCGGCCACGTCCTTGATGCCGGTCCGCTCGTAGCCGCGCTCGGCGAAGATCCGTGCGGCGCAGTGCAGGATCTGCTCCCTGGTGCGTTCGGCGCGCTCCTGCCGCAGACAGGGCCCGGCCCCGGCCGCTCCGGTGCGCAGCGCCGGCCACAGCGGCTCGCCGGCGGCCCTCTTGCTCTGACTCACTGTTCCCTGTTCCTCTCTCGCGTCCCGTCGCTCCGGGCTATATACCTTCTCCCAGGTATATTTCTTGGCCGTGATCAACGGCCGCCCGGGGAGGGCGACCCGCGTCCGCAGCGGGGTGGCACCACCTTAGGGAACGGCGCACCGACGGGGAGACGTGCTCGTATGTCCGGCATCACCGCATCGACAAGGTACCTGCCGCCGGCCGCCCAGGCGCCGCCCGAGCGGACGCTGTCGTTCCGCCACCGCCTGCCGGCCGCCACCGTCCACAAGGCCGCCCAGGACGAGGTCCTCCTCACCGACGCCGCCCGTACGGGGGACGGCCGGTTCGCCGTAGCCGCCGTGTGGCACCGGCACCGCTTCCTGCACCCGGGCGGGACGGGCCGGCCGCTCGACCCGCTGCTGCTGGTCGAGACCGTCCGGCAGGCCCTGATCCACCTGTCGCACCGCTTCCACCGCGTTCCGCAGGGGCATCCGTTCGTCCTCGCCGCCCTCGACCTCGACCTGACCCCGGCCGGTTCGGCGCTCCGGCCGGCCGGGCCGCTGCACCTCCTGCTCGACGCCGTCTGCACCCGGACCACGGCCACCCCGCACCGCACCGGCCTGGTGCTGGACGCCCTGGCGTCCGTCGACGGCGTGCCCGTCGGCCGGGCCGGATTCCGCTGGGAGGTCCGGCACCCCGAGTTCTACGCGCTGGTGCGCGACCGCGCCCGGCGCTCGGCCCCGACCCCGACCCCGACCCCGACACCGGCCTCGGCCCCGACACCGGCCGGCGAGTCCGCCGGGGAGCCCCGACGGCTCGCCCCCTGGGAGGCGGGGTACCCGGACGACCGGCACGTCCTGCTCGCCCGCGACCCGGGGGGCGCCCCCGGCGCGTTCCTGCTCGACCCCGACCCCGGCCACCCTGTGTTGTTCGACCACCCCTCCGACCACGTGCCGGGCATGGTGCTGCTGGAAGCCTTCCGACAGGCCGCCTTCGCCACCGGGGCCCCGGCCGACCCGGCCCGGATCCGCGCGGCCTTCGGCGCCTTCGGGGAGCCGGACGTCCCGGTGGGCGTCACCGTCCGCCCCGGACCGGACGCGGGGACGGCGGAGGTCACGGCCGTCCAGGGCGGGACGACGCTGGCCTCGGCCGTCCTCGGGTACCGGTCCGCACCGGACCTGACGCCCCGCCGGGACGCCCGGTGAGCGGGGCGGCGGGCCCCGTCGGGCTCCCCGCCGGGGCCGTCGGGCGGGTGGTCCGGGCGGCGGAGCGCGACCTGCCCGCGCTGGAGGAGCGGCGCCGGCTCGGCCGGGAGGCGGTGGCCGCGATCACCGCCGCCGGGTTCCTCCGGCACTTCGTGCCACGGGAGTTCGGCGGGACCGCGGGGACGTTCTCGGCGCTGCTCGCCGCCTCGGTGACGGTGGCCGCCACCTGCCCGTCCACCGCCTGGTGCGCCACGCTGTTCGCCGCGCACGGACGGCTCGCCTCCTACCTCCCCGAGGAGGGCCGGCGGGAGCTGTGGGGCCGCTCCCCCGACGTGCCGGTCGCCACCGCCATCATGCCCCCGCGCGGGGAGGCCGTCCCGGTGCCGGGCGGCTGGCGGCTCGGCGGCAGGTGGGACACCGCCAGCGGGGTCGACCACGCCGACTGGCTGCTGCTGGCCGCCCGCACCGGGCCGCCGGACCGCCCCGAGCACCGGATCCTCGCGCTGCCCCGGGCGGACTGGACCGTCCTGGACACCTGGCGCAGCCTGGGCATGCGCGGGACGGGCAGCAACGCGGTGGAGGTCGCGGGGGCCTTCGTCCCCGCCCGGCGCTCCTTCACCATGGCGGACCTGCGACGGCCCGCGACGCGGGACGCGGGACGCTGCCACCGGGTGCCGGTGCAGCTGGCCGGCGCGCTGATGTTCGCCGGGCCGGTGGCGGGCGCGGCCCAGGGCGCGCTGGACGCCTGGAGCGCCGCGGCGGTCGCCCCCCGGCGGGCCGAGACCGACCAGGCGCTGAGCGAGGGCTCGGCGCAGATCGCGGCGGCCCGGCTGCTCCTGGAGCGGGCCGCGCGGCGCGCGGACGAGGAGGCGGTGACGCCGCTGCTGGTGGCGGAGAACCGGCGGGACTCCGTCACCGCCGTGCGCTGGTGCGCCGCCGCGGTCGACCGCCTCTTCCACGCCGCGGGTTCGCACGTCCACCGGGACGGCTCCGCCTTCCAGCGGTACTGGCGCGACATCACCACCGCGGCCACCCATGGCGCGCTGGGCACCCCGGCGGCCGCCGCCGAGTACGCCGACGCCCTGCTCGGCCCGGCCGCTCCACAGGGATATTGACGCACCGTCAGGGCCGGTCGACCATCGGGGGCGGGCCGCCCGCCCCCGGCGGTCGCTATCCTCGACAGCAAACCTTCGCACAGGTAGGTTTTCAAGGGTGAACAGAGTGACAAGGCCGCCACGGTGGTGAAGCAGGCCAGGGCATGGCTGACCCGGGAACGCGTACTGGACGCCGCGGCGGAGGAGTTCGCCGTCCACGGCTTCGCGGCCACCAAGGTCGAGGCCGTCGTGGCCCGGACCGGAATGACGAAGGGCGCGCTGTACGCGCACTTCGGCTCCAAGCACCAGCTCGCCTCCGAACTGGTCAACGAGAGCGTCGAGCACTGGAAGAGCCTGCGGGCCGATCCCGGGGCCGCTCCCCCCAAGCCCTCGGCGGGGACGGCGCTCACCGAACTCATCGGCCGGATGCGCGGACAGTTCGAGACCAACGTCCGTTTCCGGGCCGCGCTGCGGCTCGCGGCGGACTGCGAACGCTCCCTCGGCGATTCGCACGGGCTGTTCGGCGACATCCGCCAGGAAATGGTGACGAGTGTGCGAAGAGCCCAGGAGGAACGGGAGATCACGCCGTCCTATCCGGCGGAATCCCTCGCCCACCTGATCCTGGTCGTCCTGTACGGCTTCTCGTACATGCCGAGCTGGGACGGCGCCCACGGCGTCCCGGTCGAGCCGGACGACGCCTGGCACGTGCTGCGCACGGTCCTCCGGGTCGGCTGAGCGGGGCAACTCCCCTGCCCCCGGCCCCGGTCGGGCCGCCCGGCGGTGTGCAACCGAGGCCGCGGCGCCAGTCGCACAACCGGGCCGGCCGGGCAGCCGCGGCCCGGCCCCGCCCCCTCTCCCACCCCGGCGCGGAGGGAACACGGGTGTGCAAACGGGGAGCCTGGCCCCACGAGTTCCACGGCCGCTAACCTTTCTCACGCACCGCCACCCCGGGACCGGAGAATCCGACCGGACCGCCGGCGGCGGCCCACGGGCCGGAATCCGCGCCGTACGCGCCGTACGCGCCTCCCGAGTTCCGCGCTCCGCTTCTTCCGCGATTCGCGCGTCCGCGTGCTTCCCGTTCTCCGCGCGGGTGCCGCCCTCCCGCGTTCCCCGCTTTCCGCTCCCCCCTTTCCCGTTTCCGGTGTTTTCCGTCGTCCGAGAGGCACACCATGAAGCTTGCGATCTCCGGGACCTACTCCTCCGGCAAGACCCTGACCACCATGGCGCTGGCCCACCTGACGGGCGTCCCGCGCACCCACGCCAAGACCATGCGGGAGATCCTGCCGCACGCCGTACCGGGCAAGACCCTGGAGGAGTGCAACGCGGCCGAGCTGATCCAGCTGGTGGTGCGCCGCTACGTCGAGCGGGCCGTGCACGAGAGCCACCTGCCCGGCGGGTACATCTCCGACGGCTCCTCGCTGCACGAGTGGACCTACGCCACCGTCCGCGTCACGGTCGGCATCAACCCCAACGAGTCCATCGGCCTCGAATCGGTCGAGAAGACCGACGAGATCCGCTTCTACGAGCAGGTCGTCGCCCAACTCGGCGTCGCGCTCAAGCAGTACGCCAAGGAGACCTACGACGCCTTCGTCCACCTGCCGATCGAGTTCCCGCTGGACCCGAACGGCCACCGCCCGGTGAACGAGCGCTTCCGAGTGCTCTCCGACGAGCACCTGCTGAACGTGCTGGACGAGCTGAAGATCCCCACCCACATCATCGGCGGCACCATCCCCGAGCGGCTGGAGGGCATCACCGAGGTCTTCGGCCTGCCCCGGGTCCTGTCGATCGAGGACGCCATCGAGGCGGCGAAGAAGGACTACGAGCAGCTCGACGTGCGCACCGAGGCCGAGCGCAACGCCGCGGCCGAGGCCCTCGCCGCCCAGGCCTCCGCGGCCTGACCAGCCGCTCCCGGAAGGAACCCCACTGCCATGACCACCTCCACGACGCCGCTGAAGCTCGGCGTCCTCGGCGCCGGCAACATCGGCCGGCCGGTCGGCCGCCACTGGCTGGCCGCCGGCCACACGGTGACCTTCGGCTCCCGCACCCCGGAACGCCTGGCCTCCTTCGTCGAACCGCTGGGCGCCGGGGCCGTCGCGGCCACCCTCGCCGAGACGGCCCGGGCGGCCGACGTCCTGCTGCTGTCCGTCCCGCACGAGGCCGCGGCGGAGGTGCTCGCCGAGGTCGGCGGGCACCTCGCCGGGAAGATCGTCATCGACGCCACCAACCCGGTGACGCTCACCGAGGACGGCCGGGTGGTCTCCGGGCTCACCCCCGGGGTGACCCAGGGCCGGCACGCCTCGAAGCAACTGCCCGACGCCACCGTGGTCCGGGCGTTCACCCACGTCATGGACGAGCTGCTCTGGTCGCGCGGCACCCGGCAGCGGCACTTCTGGGCCGTCGCGATCGCGGGCGACGACGCCCCGGCCAAGGCCGTGGTGGCGGGCCTGGTGCACGACGCCGGGTTCACCCCGGTGGACCTCGGCGGCCTGGACGCGTCGGCCCCGCTCGACCCGGGCGGCGTGCTGTTCCCGCACATGTTCACCCCCGGCGAGATGCGGGCGCGGACCGGCCTGGCCGGCTGACCGCAGGGCCGTCTGGAAGGAAGGCAGTCACGTGAGCACGACACCGTCCCGATCGGCAGCCGCGGCACCGCTGTTCGAGCCGTTCAAGGCCGGGGGGCTGGCCCTGGAGAACCGGGTCGTCATGGCCCCGATGTCCCGCGACCTGTCCCCCGGCGGGGTGCCCGGCGCGGACGTCGCCGAGTACTACGCCCGCCGGGCCCGGCACGGCGTGGGGCTGATCATCACCGAGGGCACCTTCGTGGGCCACCCCTCGGCCGGCAACCGGCCGTCGGTACCTCGCTTCCACGGGGTGGACGCGCTGGCCGGGTGGGCCGGGGTGGCCCGCGCGGTCCACGCCGCCGGCGGGCGGATCGTCCCCCAGCTGTGGCACGTCGGCCAGGACCCGCTGCTGTGGGGCAAGTCCCTGGCCGAGGCCCGCCGCACGGCCCCGAAGGGCGTCGACCTGTTCGAGCCGCCGGGCGGCCTGCTCAGCCCGTCCGGTCTGGAGCCGGGCCGCCCGGCCGGGCGCGCGCTGTCCGAGTCCGACATCGCCGAGGTCGTCGAGGCCTTCGCCCGGGCCGCCGCCGACGCCCACCGGCTGGGCTTCGACGGGATCGAGCTGCACGCCGCCCACGGCTACCTGTTCGACCAGTTCTTCTGGGACGTCACCAATCGCCGCACCGACGGCTACGGCGGCGGCCCGGCCGGCCGGACGCGGTTCGCCGCCGAGGTGGTCCGGGCCTGCCGCGCGGCCACCGGGCCGGACTTCCCCGTCATCCTGCGCGTCTCGCAGTGGAAGGTCGCGCACTACCAGGCGCGGATCGCGGACGACCCGCGGGCGCTGGAGGCCTTCCTGGCACCGCTGGTGGACGCCGGGGTCGACGTCTTCCACTGCTCCACCCGGCGGTTCTGGGAGCCCGCGTTCGAGGGCTCCGGGCTCAACCTGGCGGGCTGGGTGAAGAAGGTGACCGGGCGGCCCACCATCACCGTCGGCTCGGTCGGCCTGCGCGACAGCGACTTCCTCGGGTACGTGGAGGGGCGGGGCGCGGAGGTCGACGACATCGGCCTGGTGGCCCGGCGCCTCGCCGAGGGCGAGTTCGACCTGGTCGCGGTCGGGCGGGCGCTGGTGGCCAACCCGGCCTGGGCCGAACAGGTGCGCACCGGGCGGACGGACGAGCTGCGCCCGTTCGACGCCGCCGCACTGGCCTCGCTGGACTGAGGCCGGCCGGTGGCGGGCGCCCCGGCGACGCCCCGCTTCAGCCGGCGGTGTCCGCGGAGACGGTGCTTGGGGAGGCGGAGGCGGCGGCGGCGGCCTCCCGGTTCGCCGCGGCGATGAGGGTGTCCAGCAGCCCCGGGTAAGCCGCTTCCAGGTCCTCGCGGCGCAGGGTGTTCATCTTGGAGGTGCCGACGTAGGACTGCCGGAGCAGGCCGGACTGCCGCAGCACCCGGAAGTGGTGGGTCGCGGTGGACCTGGTCACCGAGAGATTGAAGGTGCCGCAGGCGGTGGCATCGGGGGCGTTGGCGATCTGCCGGACGATGCTGCGGCGCACCGGGTCGGCGAACGCTTCCAGGAGTCGCTGCAGGGTGATGTCGGCGGCGTCGGCGTGGTCGCCGATGCGGTCGTCGGCTGCGTGGGCAGTCACATGGCACCTCTCTGGTATCGCTTCCCGTCCATCGTACGACTCCGGTCATATGACGACTACCGTCCAATTTGACAAGTGTCGTCGTATACCTTTCAGTTGAACTGCGCTTCTCAACCCAACTCGACCGTGCGGCCCGCGAGTTGCTCGCTCCACGCGCAGCGGTCACCCGCAAAGAAGGAACCAGCGATGACAACCGCCGAGACCAGCCCGGCGCAGACCGGCGCCTCCCCAGCCGCCCCGCCGAACACCTCCAGCGGGTTGAAGATCGCCGCACTGGCCACCGGCTTCGTGATGGCCACCCTCGACGTCACCATCGTCAACGTCGCCGGCGCGACCCTCCAGGAGAAGCTGGGCGCCACGCTCACCCAGCTCACCTGGGTCGTGGACGGCTACATCCTGACCTTCGCGTCCCTGCTGATGCTGGCCGGCGGCCTGGCCAACTGGCTCGGCGCGAAGACGGTCTACATGTGGGGCATGGGCCTGTTCCTGCTGGCCTCGCTCGGGTGCGCGCTGTCCTCCACGCCGGAGCTGCTGATCGCGGCCCGGATGGTGCAGGGCGCCGGCGCCGCGCTGTTCATGCCGAGTTCGCTGTCCCTGCTGGTGTTCTCGTTCCCGGAGAAGCGTCAGCGGACCCGGATGCTCGGTCTGTGGTCGGCGATCGTCGCCACCTCCTCGGGCATCGGCCCGACGCTCGGCGGCCTCATGGTGGGCTCGCTCGGCTGGCAGAGCATCTTCCTGCTCAACCTGCCGATCGGCGTGGTCGGCATGCTGATGACCAAGCGGTTCATCGCCGCGCCGCAGGCCCGCGCGGCCCGGCCCGCACCGCTCGGCCACCTCATCTGGATCGTGGCCCTCGCCGCGCTCAGCTACGCCCTGATCGAGGGCCCGCAACTCGGCTGGGGGGCGGCCCCGGTGGTCGTCGCGTACGCCGTCGCGGTGGTCGCCGCCGCCCTCCTGGTCCGGCGCGAGCGCCGTGGCGACAAGCCGGTCATGCCGTGGGCGCTGTTCCGCCGTCCGGGCTTCTCCGGTGCCAACCTCGTCGGCTTCTTCTTCAACTTCGCGCTCTTCGGCACCATCTTCATGCTCGGCCTGTTCTTCCAGCACGCCCAGGGCGCGAGCCCGTTCGTGGCCGGCCTGGAGCTGATCCCGATCACCATCCTGTCCCCGCTGGCGAACGTGGTCTATTCCAAGATCTCCGGGCGGTACGCCAACGGGCCGCTGCTGACGGTCTTCATGCTGCTGGCGGGGGTCTGCTCGCTGGGGCTGACCGCGATCTCCGCGTCGACGCCCTACTGGCTGATCGCCATCGGCATCGGCGTGGCCTGCGTCGGCTCCGGTGTGATCTCCCCCGGCATGACGGCGGCCATGGTGGACTCCGCCGGGCCCGAGCACGCCAACGTCGCCGGGTCGGTGCTGAACGCCAACCGCCAGATCGGGTCGCTGGTGGGCATCGCGGTGGTCGGCGTGGTGCTGCACGCCACCCCGGACTGGAGCCGGGGCGCCTCCGTCTCGTTCGTCCTGGTCGGCGTCGCCTACCTGCTCGGCGCCCTCGCCGCCTGGCGGCTGGTCGCCCGCTCCGAGCGCCCCGCCGAGGCCCCGGCGGCCCCGGCGGCGGCCCAAAGCTGACGGGCCCCGCGATCCGGGGCCCGCACCCTCCGCTCCCACCCCCGCCTCGACCCTGCGCGCGGGGGTGGGGAGCCCCGACGGCCTCCCCGGCCGGACCACCGTCCGGCTGGGGAGGCCGTTCGGCGTGCCCCGGGCCGTACGGCGTCAGGGCCGTACGGCGTCAGGGCCGCTCGGCGGGCTGGTGGTGCCGGGTGGGGTGCGGAACGGGGGTGGTGCCGGGCAGGGTGTGGCCGGTGCGGTCGTCGGTGTGCCAGGACTGGGACTGGAAGGCCAGGAAGACCGCGGTCCAGCGGCCCCGGTCCGGGAGGTGGACGAGCAGGCCGCCGTCCTGGTAGACGCCGTCGTCGCCGGTGAAGCGGCCGCTGTTGCCCTGGTTCATGTGGATGTCGTGGACGCCGTTGCCGGGCAGGAAGCCGAACACCTTGTCCGGGACGGAGGGTTCCGGGCCGAAGCGCTGCCCGAAGACGTAGAGGGCGGCGGCCGGGTCGGCGATCGCCTGCTGGACGCAGCGGTCGAGCACATCGCCGAGGTCGTTGTCCGGGCCCGGGGCGTCGGGCGGCAGCACCTTCATCGCGGCGGGGTCGAAGAGGCGCCCGCGGACGAAGTCCAGGCTCGCCGCGCCGGGGCGGGAGGGCAGCGGGTTCCAGCCGCTGCCGGCGGCCGGGAGGAGCCCGGTGACCGGGTGCCGGAAGTCCTCGTCGACCAGGTAGCGCAGGTCCGGCGGGGCCTGCTGGGAGAGCACGTTGACCGCCGCGCGGTAGTCGGTGCCCTGCCCGTCGCGCAGGTGGATCTGGTAGTGCGGGGTGCCGGTGCCGCCCTCGCGGCGCCGGTCGACGGCGGTGGCGGCGAGCACGCCGTAGTTGCTGATCGGCATGGGTGGGGTCCTCGGAGTCGGCGGAGCGGGAACCCCTCCGTTATGGCGCATGCGGCACGACGGCCGGCCGTGAATCGACGGATGTTCACTTCCCGTCCCCCGCAGGGGTTTGCGGCCCGCGAAACGTTGACAGCCGGAACGGGCCGGACGGCCCCGAGGGCCCGGGCCTTCGGCGGCCTGTAGCCGACGGCCCGCGGTTGCTCCAGCGGGCCGACGAGGGCCGTACCGGCGGGCCAGGGTGCAGTCCGGCTTCGCGCAGC